>CANHOY010000046.1 GCA_947462495.1 Bacteroidota bacterium | reverse complement strand
ATTTCCATATTTTTTATGGCTTCCTCATTTTCTAATAATGAAAAAAGGTTAGGTAATAATTTTTCATTTACTTCTTTGTCTTTCACTATTAAAGCCGCTTGTTGATTGACCAAAGCCATGGCATTAAAAGTTTGATGGTCTTCGGCAGCAAAAGGATAGGGTACAAAAATGCAAGCCTTACTTGTGGTACAAATTTCTGCTACAGCCATCGCACCTGAACGACTAATGACAACATCTGCCGCACAATAAGCAGCACTCATATTATCAATAAAAGAACTCACAAATATGTTCTCAAAACCCTGAGCAGCTCTATAATAGCCGCTCACATCTAAATTGCCTATTTGCCAAATCAACTGTATCTTTTTTTCAAAAAAATTAATCACATTATTGCCAATCACTTGATTGATGGAATTGGCTCCTAAGCTACCTCCCACAATTAACACCGTTTTCATAGTTGGACTTAACCCAAATTCTTTTAAAGCAGATGCTTTAGTAAACTCATGTTGAAGTATATTTTTTCTAATTGGATTCCCTGTTACCAATATTTTAGCTGCAGGAAAAAACACTTCCATCCCTTTTGTTCCAGTAAACACCTGAGTGGCATTTTTTGCCAACCAGATATTGGCTTTCCCAGCAAATGCATTGGATTCATGCAAGAAAGTAGGTACTCCTTTTGTTTGAGCATATTTTAAAACAGGAAAACTAGAATAACCTCCCACACCAAATACTGCATTGGGCTTAAAGGATTTGAAAATAGCTATTACTTGAAAAAAACTTTTAAGTAATTTCCAAGGCAATAAAATGTTTTTAAATAAATTAGATCTGTTATACCCTGCTATGGTAATTCCTTTTATAGCATATCCTGCTTTAGGTATTTTATCCATTTCCATTTTACCCAATGCGCCAACAAAAAGAATGGCCGCAGTAGGCGCTAAAACTTGTATAGCTTGTGCCACAGCAATAGCTGGGAAGATATGTCCTCCGGTGCCTCCACCTGCAATGATGATGCGGAATTGATTATGCTTTTGTTTCAATGGCATTTTTTTCTGTATCAATATTTTCTTCTGGTAATTCAATTTCAGTTTCTAATGGAGCTCTTCCTTCCATCTGTTCCACATTACGTGCTACACTTAATATCAAGCCAATGGAACAGCAAGTAAAAATAAAAGAACTTCCCCCCATACTCACTAAAGGCAGGGTTACTCCGGTAACAGGCACGATGTTTACATTCACTGCCATATTTGCTACCGCTTGTATGATTAAAGTAAAACTTAATCCCAAGGCTAAAAAAGCACCAAAGGCATAAGGACATCTTCTAAAAATACGAATGCATCTAAATAAGAAAACTAAATAGATAAATATGATAAATGCCCCTCCTAACAATCCATATTCTTCAATAATGACTGCATAAATAAAATCATTGTACGCTTGAGGTAAAAAATTTCTTTGACGACTATTGCCTGGTCCCAATCCAACAAATAGGCCTCCATTGGCTATAGCAATTTTTGCTTGTTGTACTTGATAAGGTACTTCATTATCCTTGGCGTACATAAAATCCTGCACTCTGTTCACCCATGTTCCAAAGCGACCATAGCTTTTCATTTTTTCGGCCACCAACGGTCTTCCTTCTATAGATTTATTGGAATGCGTGGCCATAGCAACACTTATTATAATGGCCACCGGAATCATTGCTACTAAAATAGTTAACAAAATATGCTTTATACTTACACGACCTATAAACATCAACAATAAGGAAGTAGCTCCAGTCAATAAGGCATTGGATAAATTCGCAGGCATAATGAGTGCACATATAATAAGCACCGGAATGATAATTGGTAAAAATCCTTTTTTAAAATCCTTAATTATTTCTTGCTTCTTACTTAACATTTTTGACAAGTACATAAACAAAGCCAACTTAGCCAAATCACTTGTTTGAATGGTTAAATTAATAATAGGCAATTTGATCCACCTACTCCCTTCATTAATTTTTGCACCAAAAAATAAAGTATAAATTAAAAGTGGAATAGACAACATAAAGAGTATGGTGGCTATCCTTGAAAAAACGGTATAGTTAATCCGGTGTAGTCCGAATATAACTACTAAACCAACTAAAGTAAATACCACTTGTTTAAATAAATACACACTGGTATTTCCACGATACATTTTATACGCCAAAGACCCAGTAGCACTATATACTACCAATATAGATATCAATGATAAAATAAGCACTAACCCCCAAATATATTTATCACCTCTGGTTCTTTGATCCAAATGTTCCTTCATGCCTCCTATACTAGGCATTTGTGAAAATAACTTGTCAGTGGTTTCGTTAAACATAATTATAGTTCTTTAACTGACTCTTTAAATTGACGACCTCTGTCTTCGTAATTTTTAAATAAATCAAAACTTGCGCAGGCAGGGCTCATTAATACCAGTTCTCCTTTTTCAGCTAATTTAAAAGATGCATTCACTGCTTTTTTAGCACTATCCGTTTCAATAATAGTAGGTACTAAATCCTTAAAAAAATCGATGATTTTTTTATTGTCTGTACCCATACATATTATAGCTTTTACTTTTTCTTTAACTAATTCTGCAATTAATTCATAGTCATTGCCCTTGTCTACACCGCCTAATATTAAAACAGTTTTCTTTTGCATGCTTTCTAGTGCATACCAAGTGCTGTTTACATTGGTGGCTTTGCTGTCATTGATAAAGTCGACCCCTCTGACAGTGGCAACAAATTCCATTCGATGTTCCAAACTATGGAAATTGCTAACGGCTTCGCGAATTTTTTCTTTTCGGATGCCTAAGGTAGTGGCTGCAATGCTTGCTGCCATAGTGTTATAAGCATTGTGTTTTCCCTTTAAGGCGAAATCATAAATGCTCATCGTAACACGTTCTTCTTGGATTTTTAACATCATTTGATCGTTCTTGATGTAGCCTCCTTTTTTTACTTCTTGTTTCATAGAAAATGGTAGTGGGTTAGTATTTGTGGTTAGTAGTTCTAGATGTTTAACAATTACTTCATCATCGATGCAATAGATGAAATAATCTTCTTCGGTTTGATTTTCAATAATTCGAAACTTACTTTTGATATAATTTTCAAATTGGTACTCATATCTATCAAGATGATCTTCAGAGATATTTAATAAAATAGCAATTTCTGGCTTGAAATATTTGATGTCATCTAATTGAAAGGAGCTGACCTCAATAATGTATAAAGCTTTTGGCGCAAGGGCAATTTGACGTGCAAAAGAAAAGCCAATATTTCCTACCATCGCTACATCCTCATTGACCAATTTGCAAATATGATATAACAATGCAGTAGTGGTGCTTTTTCCATTACTTCCTGTAATGGCTGCAATTTTACTATGGCCTTTGTATCTGTATCCAAATTCAATTTCACTAATGACCGAAATGCCCTTGGCCCTAATAGCTTTTACCATTTCATTTTTTTCAGGAATACCTGGGCTTTTCATTACTTCATCCGCAGCTAATATTGTATCTACAGTATGCTTACCTGATTCGAAAGCAATTCCATTGTCTTCTAACTCTTTTTGAAAATTAGCTTTAATAGCGCCGCCATCAGATACAAATACTTCATAGCCTTTTTGCTTTGCTAATAAAGCAGCTCCTACTCCGCTTTCACCTGCACCTAATATGACTAATTTTTTTGCCAATGTTTATCTTGTCTTTAAGGTTAATATAGAAACAACCACTAATAATATGGTGATGATCCAAAAACGTACAGCTATCTTGCTTTCATGAAACCCTTTTTTCTGATAATGATGATGCAAGGGGCTCATTAAAAACACACGACGTCCTTCACCAAATTTCTTTTTGGTATACTTAAAATAACTTACTTGAATAATGACACTTAAATTTTCAATTAAAAACACCCCGCAAAAAATAGGAATCAATAATTCTTTTCTTACTATAATGGCTAATGAAGCAATGATGCCCCCTAATGCCAAACTTCCCGTATCTCCCATAAACACTTGTGCTGGATAAGCATTGTACCATAAAAATCCTATACAAGCACCCACAAAAGCGCCCACAAAAATGGATAACTCCCCTAAATTAGGAATGTACATTACATTTAAATAATCGGCAAATACATAGTTACCACTTACATAAACAAACACCCCTAAGGCGGCACCAATAATAGCACTCACCCCAGCGGCTAAGCCATCTAATCCATCAGTTAAATTGGCCCCATTGGATACCGCTGTAATAATAAACGTAACAATGAGTATATACACTATCCAGGTATATTTTTCTGCACCCGGACCCATCCAACTTATTAATCTACTATAATTAAATTCATGATTTTTTACAAAAGGAATAGTAGTAATAGGTGTCTTTACTTTTACAAATCGTCTCTCCACTCCATTAATTTTCCTAATGACAATATCAGCACCCTTTGCCACTTTCTCTCCTTTTTGCAAACTAGCAGATACCGATTCAGATATAATTTCTCTTTCAACCGTAACGGCATTGCTAAAATAAAGGGTAACACCTATGATAATTCCAAGACCTATTTGTCCAATAATTTTTGATATACCAGCTAAACCATCACTATTTTGTTTTTTGTAGGCCGCCCCTTGTGCCAACGCTTGCTTTCTGGCTCTAATTTTAAAATAGTCATCTAAAAATCCTATTAAGCCTAACCAAACTGTACACAAAATCATTAAACGGATATACACTTTATCTAAGTTGGCAAATAAAAGGGTAGGAATTAATATGCTTAATAAGATAATAATACCCCCCATGGTGGGAGTTCCTTTTTTTTGTTGCTCACCTGCTAAACCTAAATCTCTTACTGATTCTCCAATTTGTTTTTTCTGTAAATACAAAATTATTTTCTTTCCATAAACTGTTGCAATAAATAATGACAATAAAATAGCCATCGCTATTCTTGAGGTTAGGAACTGAAATAGACCTAAGCCAGGAATGTGAAATTGTTTGTCAACCCATGAAAATAATTGATACAACATAGTTTAATTATTTAGCTAAATCATTAAATAGGTTTTGTAAAATTTGCTTGTCGTCAAAATCATGCTTCACCCCTTTTATATCTTGATATTTTTCATGTCCTTTGCCTGCTATTAAAATAATATCTCCCGATTTTGCAAAACTGATGGCCGCTTTAATAGCTTCCTTACGATCTACTATATTGATGTACTTTCTTTTGGCAGCACTGGTTAAACCAAACTCCATATCTTTTATTATTTCATTAGGATCTTCGGAACGAGGATTGTCACTAGTAAAAAATACCTTGTTACTTAAATCACAAGCTACTTGAGCCATGATGGGCCTTTTCGTTTTATCTCTATCCCCGCCACATCCCACCACCGTAATAACTGTTTCATTGCCCTTTCTTAATTTAGCAATGGTGGTCAATACATTTTCTAAAGCATCTGGCGTATGTGCGTAGTCTACAATCCCTATAATATTTTCTTTGCTCACTATATAATCGAATCTGCCTTCTGCACCAGTTAATGCACTTAAAACAACCAACACTTCTTGCGCTTTTTCGCCCAACTCAATGGCTATACCATATACGGCTAATAAATTATAGGCGTTAAAAGATCCAATCAATCGGCAATGCACTTCTATGTCATTAATATTCATGACCAAGCCACTTAAAACATTTTCTAAAACCTTGCCTTTATAATTGGCAGGCGCATGTAATGCATAAGTTAATTTTTTAGCTTTTGTAGAGGCTAGCATTTTTGCTCCATTTTTATCATCCAAATTTGTTAGAGCAAACGCATTGCTTGGAAGTTGATTGAAGAACCCTTTTTTAGCCTCTAGATAGGCCTCAAATGTTTGATGATAATCTAAGTGATCATGCGTAATATTGGTAAATGCACCGCCCACAAATTGCAATCCAGTGATACGATGTTGATGAATGGCATGGCTGCTCACTTCCATAAATACATGTGTGCAACCCGCTTCCACCATTTGAGACAATAAATGATTTAATTGTATAGGATCGGGCGTAGTGTGTGTAGAAGGTATAATACTATTGCCGATATAATTTTCAATAGTACTTATTAAGCCACAGGTATAGCCCAGTTGATTAAATAATTTAAATAATAAAGTAGCCACTGTTGTTTTACCATTCGTACCAGTAACTCCTACTAATTTTAATTGAGCAGAAGGTTCGTCATAAAATTGATGCGCCATAATAGCCACGGCCTCTTGCGCATTTTCAACCATAATATAAGTAACTGTATTTTTTATCTCCTTTGGCTTCTGCTCACATACAATAACGGTAGCTCCCTTTTCAATAGCAGTAGTGATAAAAGTATGACCGTCCGACTTAGTTCCATTAATAGCAACAAATACTGCACCTGGATTAATTTTTCTAGAATCAATTTGCAAGCTGGTCACTTCTTGTTGAGTCGTACCTACTACTTCTCTTAATTTAACACCAAATAATATATTTTGTAGTGCTTTCATTAATTTAATTCAATTAGAATTTGTTGTCCTTTAGCGATATATTCACCTTGTGCTATACTTTGTTTCACTACTTTCCCTTTTCCTACACACTTCACCAACAACCCTTTCTTCTCGCATAGCCATAATGCATCTTGCAATTTCATGCCTGTCATATTAGGCATAGAACTATCCGAAATAACTTGTTGCGCTGCTTTCAATGTCTTTCCCTTCCCTTGTAATTGAATCCAATCATTAGAAGACAAAGAAGAATCTTGGTATTGAATAGACAATTGTTTTGCAATGGTTTGTAAAGACATTTTTGAAATGCTATAATTAAACAATTGACTATCCTTGATTGGAGAAATAGGAGTAACTCCAATTTTATTTTGAATATAAGTCGAATACAAGCGGTCTGAAATTTCTTTAAATACAGGACCAGCAACTGAAGCTCCATAAAATATAGGAGCATGTGGCCTATTTTTTATGATAACCACACAAGTATATTGGGGATTGTCTGCTGGAAAATAGCCTGCAAAAGAAGATTGAAAAATACCTTCTCCATAACCCTTATTACCATTCGCCACTTTTGCAGTACCTGTTTTACCTGCCACTTTATATAAGCTATTCTTAAACAAATTTTTACCAGTTCCATTAATACATACACCTTCTAATGCGATGCGTAAATCTCTAATAGTACTTGGCTTGCATAATTGTGCGTTATATATTGTAGGTGAAAATGTTTTTATTTTTTTACCTTCTTCTTGTATGGCATTAACAAGATAAGGGCGCATCATCACTCCATTATTGGCAATACTATTATATAAATTCAAAGTCTGAATAGGAGATATTTCAATATTATATCCAAATGCCATCCAAGGTAGTGTAGTAGGACCCCATAGTCTGCTTCCCGGTTTTACCAATCTAGGCTGACGTTCCCCTACTAAATCTATTCCTGATGTCGAATCTAATCTCAGTTTTGACAAGTGCTTAAAGAAAACATCTACTTTATTGCTATAATGTGTCATGGCAATTTTTGCCATACCTACATTAGAGCTTTCCTCGAATGCTTCTAAAACAGAAGCATCAAATTTGCCATGCTTTTCTGAATCAAAAACGGTTTGTCCTGCAACTTTCCAAACTCCCCCTTCTAAATTTAATCTAGAATTGAGAGTTACATTTCCATCCTCTAAAGCAGATAATAATGTAACCAATTTAAATGTTGATCCTGGCTCTGTGGGTGTGATTGCATAATTTAAATCTTCTACATAAACACCCTCTCCTACCTTACCTAAATTAGCAATGGCTTTAATTTTACCTGTTTTCACTTCCATCACCATGGCAACACCGGTAGTAGCTTCATTTTGAATCATCATTTTTTTCAGGGCATTTTCTGTTATCTCCTGAATAAAAACATCCAGTGTGCTTACAATATCTTTTCCAGTTTCTGGCTCAATTTCAAATAATCCTTCTTCTACTGGAACAGTCACCCCGCCTGCAATAGCACGAACTAACTGACGACCATTGCGACCGTTTAAAACCGTATCATAAGATTTTTCTAATCCTACTTTATTTTCATCTCTCGCTAAACCTATGGTTCTATATCCAATATTTTCGTAAGGATTTAAACGAATATTTTTTTCTTGGGCAATCAAACCACTTTTATACCTACCCAACTTAAATAAGGGGAATTTAGCCAATGCTAAATACTCACGATAAGAAATTTTCTTTCTTAATTCATAATTGCCTTCACTAATATTAAATGCATTTGTTAAATCGTCTTTGTATTTTTCTGCCGACTTGTCTTTAAATAATGCCGCTAAACTTAAACTTAAAGAATCTATATTATTTCTAAATAAGAAACCATTTTTTTCATGAAGAGGCGTTACTCTAAAATCAATATAAATATCAAATTGCGGAATATTGGTACTTAACATTTGTCCATCCTCGCTATAGATGGTACCCCTTGCAGCAGGTATCTCTACAATTTTTTGATGCAAACTATCACTTAAACTTCTCCAATACTTTCCTTGTACTTGTTGTATGTAAAACGCCTTACTTAAAATAAGGATACACACCAATACAATAAGTATAAAACTTAAATAAACCCTCCACAATATGTCGCGTTTTACGTCCATTATTTTTTTTGAGAATTATCTTTAGAAATAGCTTGAGTGTAATTTTTAATTTTATTTTCTTGCAACAAACGAACCGGCATTTCTTTTGCCACCAATAAACCATAGGGTGCTACTTTGTCTTGTATTTCAACCGCTCTGCTTCGACGCATTAAATCGGACTTTAAAGTTTTGTATTCAAATTGCAATTCTTTAAGCTCCTTATGAGTAGTATTTATTTTTCGAATGGTTTTATCGGTAAGATGCCCGTTCGCTATGTATAAAATGGCAATTAATGCCATGAACAAGAAGAAACTAATGTTCATGACAATCCACTGATAGTTAAGCATACTTTTAAAAGTAGTCTTAGTGGTAGGGTTAATTGGTTCGGTCATACAATTTATAATCTTTCTGCAGCGCGCAATTTTGCACTTCTGCTTCGATTGTTTTCTTTCATTTCTTTCTCAGAAGCCACTACAGGTTTTTTTGTAATGATTTTCCAAAAAACTTCTCTTTCTGTTGAAAGAAAAGGATGAGCATCTTTCTCTTCTTCTTGCGACACACGAAAAGCGTTTTTTACCAAACGATCTTCTATAGAATGGAAAGTGATGATTACCGCACGCCCCCCTGGTTTAATGACCAGTGGCAGTTGCGTTAAAAACTCTTTTAACACTTCCATTTCTTCATTCACTACTATTCTTATGGCTTGAAAAACTTGTGCCCAATATTTGTTGGGATTTCCTTTAACTACAGGGGCTATAAATGTTTTAAAATCTTGAACCGTGTTTAATTTCACATGCTTACGTTGGGTAGCAATGTGTTTGGCTAGTGTTTTGGAATTGGTCACTTCACCATATAGTTCAAACATTTTATGCAATTCGGCTTCGCTATAACTTTCTACCACATTGGCGGCAGTGGTAGTTGTGCGTTGATCCATTCTCATATCAAAAGGACCATCATACCTAGTGGAGAAACCTCTTGTACCTTCATCAAATTGATGACTACTCACACCTAAATCGGCTAATACGCCATCTACTTGAGTTATTTGATGTAAGCGTAAAAAACGTTGTAGATATTTAAAATTTTCTGGTACAAATAGAAGGCGCTTATCGTCGGGTAAATTGTTTTTAGCATCCGCATCTTGATCAAAAGCAATTAAACGACCTGCTGGGCCTAGCTTTGATAAGATGCCTTTGCTATGCCCTCCTCCTCCAAATGTAGCATCCACATAAATACCATTAGGTTGGATATTTAGATACTCCATGGTTTCATGAAATAAGACGGGGGTGTGATAAGAAGAAGCAAATGCTTTAGATGCGATGGAATCAATGTTTTGATTTTGCATCTGTTT
>CANHOY010000045.1 GCA_947462495.1 Bacteroidota bacterium | reverse complement strand
AAATATATAACTCCTTTTTGTTTTGTATTGGGAAGTCTTTTAATGGTGATAGCGGGAAATGCCCAAGGCGGGTTTAATTATAAGAAAAAAGCAGCGCCTGCTACAACCACTACTGCAAAAGATAGCTTGGTTCCAGTGGCTCCAGTAGCAGCGCCTGTAGTAGCTATAGCGGTGGCTGATCCTAATGCAAAACCCAATAAATCCATTGATACTACTTTGGTAGGTGGGTTTAATTCCAATGCTAGAAAAAGTTTAAGAAATAATTACGGATTCTCTACTAATAATAGTGCAAAGAAATCAATTCAACAAAGAACCCCAGCCAACTATCAAAATTTAAGAGAAGAAGATGCTTTGTATAGTGAGTTTGTTTGGGAAGAAGTAGATGGTAGAGAAAAAATTAATAGACCATTTATTTATCAGGCTTATGATGACAATGGAGATCAACGCTTTTTTGCTATTTTATTAAAAGCTATTGAAAATGATGGGGTAGTTCCTTTTTCGGCAGAAGGGGGAGATGATCGTTTTACAAAACCACTTGGCTTAGAAGAAGTAAATGCTATGTTGAAAGGAAGTTTAGATACTCAGCTAGTGCAAAACATTAGTAATCCAAATGTGTTTGATACTAGTATTATATACAATACCAAGTTGGCGCCGAATCCTGATTCTATTTATACTTTTCGATTAAAAGAACAATTTATTTTCGATAGCAAAACCAGTAGAATGTATTGTAGAATTATTGGTATTGCTCCAGTAGCGACTATCGTCATTAATAATAAGCCAGTTAAAAGAACTTTGTTTTGGATTTACTATCCTGAACTTAGAAATAGCTTAGCCAAGCACGAAGTGTACAACCCAAGAAATATTTCTAGTAGAATTACTTGGGAAGAATTGTTTGAAAGCAGGTATTTTAATGGCTATGTGGTAAAATCTACGCTTGATAATTACAACGATAAAATGCTTAATTCTTTATACTCCGATCCAAAAAGAAGATTATTAGAAGGCGATAAAATCAAACAAAAGATTTTTGATTACGAGCAGGATCGATGGGTGTACTAGTCTTTTTTAAGAAGTCTCTTTCAAAAATGCATCCTTTAATATATTCGCTTTTTTAGCGCCTATAATTTCTGTTAGTAAATCTAATTTAGCTTCTTTTATTTTTTGCACCGACTTAAAATATACCAACAGCATTTCTTTGGTTTTAGGTCCAATGCCTGCAATTTGATCCAAGCTATTTTCCAGTGCCCCTTTTGATCTTTGGCTACGGTGAAACTGAATACCAAAACGATGTACTTCGTCTCTAATAACACGCACTAGCCTGTGTGCTGGGCTATTAAAATGTAAGCGAATTGATTCGGAATCTCCTGGAAAAAATAATTCTTCTAAATTCTTGGCTAGTCCAATAGTAGTTACCTGATGTTCAATACCCAATGAATTAAGAGCTTCAAGGGCGGCATTTAGTTGTCCTTTGCCACCATCTATTATAATGAGTTGGGGCAAAGCTTGTTTTTTCTCAAGCACCGAATGATACCTTCTATATACCGTTTCTTTCATACTGGCAAAGTCATTGATGCCTACTACCGATTTGATATTAAATTTTCTATAGTCTGATTTGCTAGGGTTACCGTTTTTAAAACAAACCATGGCCGAAACAGGATAAGCACCTTGTATATTGGAATTATCGAAACATTCAATATGCATGGGTGTCTCTTTAAGGTGTAGTAAGGTTTTTAACTCCTCTAGCACTTCATTTTCTTCTGTGTTTTGAACGGTAAGTAATTCTTGTTTTTTTAACCACTCTTTAATGGCGTAGTCGGCATTCTTTTGAGAGAGCAATAATAGTTGTTCTTTATCACCTTGCTTGGGTAAGGTATATTTTACGCCAGGTAAACTATCTTCCAAGGCAAATGGAACAATAATTTCTTTGGCATTGGATTGTAGATTATTTCTGAAGTAGTGAATGGCAAATGCCAATATCGTTTCTTTGGTTTCTTCCAGAGGAACGCTTAACGGCAAAATATGTGTTTGAATAATTCTACCTTCTTGCACCATTAAATAACTCACATAGGCTTGATCTTGCTCATGGGCAATGCTAAAAACATCTATCGGATGTTGTTGATTAATGTATACCACCGATTTGGTTTGATAATTTTCAAGCTCTTCAATTTTTCTTCTGGTAAGATCGGCTTTTTCAAAAGCCAATTCGGTTGCTTCTTGCGTCATTTTTAATTTAAGCTCATGGATGACGGGTTTGATATTTCCTTTCAATATAAAATTCACTTGCTCAATAGATGCATCATAGTCGGCTTCGGATTGAAATGACTGACATGGGCCCAAGCAATTACCTAAATGATATTCCAAGCAAACTTTAAACTTGCCAAGTTCAATATTTTTTTTAGTGAGCGGAAGGGTACAGGTTCTAAGTGGAATGGTTTGCTTAATATGTGTAATCAATTCTCTCACAGCCAAGGCATTTGTAAACGGACCAATATAAGTAGATCCATCTTTAATTTTTCTTCGGGTTAAAAAAACCCTAGGGAAAGCTTCTTTTTTAATAACTATATAGGGATAGCTTTTATCGTCTTTTAAATTAATATTGTATTTAGGCTGATAGTTTTTGATTAACTCATTTTCTAATATAAAAGCATCATGTTCCGAGTCTACCAGTGTGAATTGGATGTCTTTAATTTTATGAACCAATTCTACTGTTTTCTGTGTATGCTGATTGGATAGAAAGTAAGAACTCACTCTTTTTCTAATGTTTTTAGCCTTGCCAACATACAATAAAACGCCCTTTTCATCAAAGTATTGATAAATACCAGGGTTAATTGGCAAACTGGATTGTATCTGTTTAAACTGTTCTTTTTCCATTTTAGATCGGTGGTTAACAAAAATACTTTATATTTTTGTGTCATGGAATTATCTGTCAATATACCTGCACTTCTTTTTCCGGCCATCAGCTTAATTATGCTTGCCTATACCAATCGATTTTTGGCTCTTTCTAATAGGGTAAGAATGCTGCATGATAAATACCAGCAAGAGGAACAACGCCATATCCTATTTGGGCAAATCAAAAACCTAAAATACCGAATTAAGCTAATTCAGAACATGCAAACATATGGAGTAGCTACCTTATTGCTATCTATCGTATCTATGTTTTTTATTTTTATCGATTACCAGGCCATTGCGAAAACGGTTTTTGGAATAAGTTTGGTTACTTTTTCTATCTCCATTTTTTTATCCCTTATAGAAATTCGATTAAGTACCAAGGCTATTGAATTGGAGTTGAGTGATATGGAGGGCTTAGAAGATCCATCAGTTATGGAGTACTTAAGAAAGAAATTCGATCGAGAATAAGTAGGTAGCTATTCGAAGTATCCAATACCCATTTTCTTATACCGCTCTTCTTTCTCCAATTTGTTGACGCCACATAGCGTAATACAAACCCTTTTCCATTAGTAAAGAATCATGCGTTCCTTGCTCAATCACTTGCCCTTTTTCTAGTACATAAATTCTGGTGGCATGAATAATGGTGCTTAATCGGTGTGCAATCATAATAGTAATCTGTTCTCTTTCTGCCGATAATTGACGTATGGTATCGGTGATGGATTCTTCAGTAATACTATCTAATGAGGAAGTGGCTTCATCAAAAATAAGTAAATGCGGGTGTCTTAATAAAGCGCGTGCAATAGACAATCTTTGTTTTTCCCCACCACTTAATTTCAATCCGCCTTCTCCAATTAAGGTATCTAATCCATTGCCTCCTTTATCTAAAATATTTGTGCAGCTTGCTTTAGTTAGGGCTAATAACATTTCTTCTTTGGTGGCATTGGGTGCCACAAAAGCTAAATTTTCGGTAATGGTGCCAGCAAATAATTGGGTGTCTTGTGTTACAAAGCTTATTTGATTTCTAAGCTCATTCATATTAATTTGATTCGTATCCACGCCATTCACCAATATTTTACCTTCTTGATTTTGGTACAAACCCACTAATAGCTTTACCAAGGTACTTTTTCCAGCCCCTGAAGGTCCAACAAAGGCAATAGTTTCACCTCTTTTGGCTTCAAAGCTTATGTCTGCAATGGCTTTAAAATTCGCTGTTTGATGTTGAAAACCCACATTGGAAAAAGCTAAATTTTCAATAATGCCCACTTCAATGGGATTGACTGGAATTTGCTCTGTAGGCTTTTTCATTAGCGCATCAAAGTTATTAAGAGAAGCTTCCGTTTCTCGGTAGCTGAGTATAATACTTCCAATTTCCTGTAAGGGGCCAAAAATAAAAAAACTATAAAATTGCAAGGAGATTAATTGACCCACCGTTAGTATCTCTTTAAAAATAAGCCACATCAATGTAAAAGTAATTACCTGCCTTAAAAAATTGACCATGGTTCCTTGCACAAAACTTAAGGAACGAATATTTTTTACTTTTTTTAATTCTAATGCTAAAATTTTATAAGTATTGTTGTTTAATCTATTTATTTCCTGAGTAGTTAACCCTAAACTTTTTACCAATTCAATATTTCGTAAGCTTTCCGTGGTGGTCCCCGCTAAAGTAGTCGTTTCTTTCACTATATTTTTTTGGATGACCTTAATTTTCTTACTTAACAAATTGGTAACATAGGCAATCATACTAGCACCTCCAATATAAATTGGAATGATAGACCAATGCAATCTGGTGGCATAAATTGAAACAAAAATCACACTTACAATAATCCCAAAAAGTACATTCACCACATAGCTAATGAATTTTTCACAATCAGTTCTAGCTTTGGTTAAGATGGATAGGGTTTCTCCACTTCTTTGGTCCTCGAATGCTTGATAGGGCAATTGCATGGAATGTCTTAAACCATCTGTAAAAAGGGCGGCACCAAATTTTTGAATAATTACATTGACCGTATAATCTTGAAAAGCTTTGGCAATGCGGCTTACCATGGCGGTTCCCACTAGCAACAACAACATATTGCTTACACCCCATAAAAACTCTGATTGGCTTCGGTGTTGGCCAGTTTTATCCATTAAAGGGCTTTTTGCAAAATCATCTATGAGTCGCCCAAAGATCATGGGGTCGAATAAAGAGAAAGTTTGATTAATACCTGCCAATATAAATGCCAGAAAAACTAGACTTTTAAAGGGTTTGATATATTGAATAAGTATTTTCATAATGAGGTAATTATAGTGGCGCCAAAGGTAATAAAACTAGCTTATTTTAAATCAAATAGCAGGATTATCCACTAACTGTTGAAAACTGGCCAAGCCAATTAGGGAACTTATATAACTAATGCACTAATTTACTAGTACATTTTCGAGCACCTCTTAATTATTTTTTATGCTTTGGAGAAAATTCAATGGCGAAAAAATTGTGCTTCCCATCAAAGAAGCAGTTAGACAAGCCATTATTGCTGAGTCAGAAAAAAAGACAAAATTAAAAGTTTGTATTGGCACAGATAGCCAAGTGAAATCCCAGATTACAGAGTTTGCTACAGTGATTGTTTTTTTAAGAGAGCACAATGGCGGATTTATGTATATCCACAACGATAAAACTACTCAAAAATTCCATCTCAAAGAACGTATGTTAACAGAAGTGGCAAAAAGTATTGAAATAGCCTATGAGCTTTGCGACCTATTTATTCAATACAATGTAGAAATGGAAGTGCATGCTGATATTAATACCAATCCTCAATTCAAGAGTAATGATGCATTAAAAGAGGCTATGGGATACATACTGGGTATGGGCTTTGCGTTTAAAGCAAAACCAGAAGCTTTTGCTAGCAGTTGTTGTGCGGATAAAGCCGTCAACTAAATTAAGGTCGATTATTTAATAGTGATCTTTGGAATACTTTATGTATTAAAGTCCTTCTGCATCCAATTTATTGTATTGGTCTATACAAGCCAATACTTCTTCTACACCTGTTCCTTTTTCTGCGCTGGTTACAAAACCTTGTGGCAAAAATGGTAAAATTTTATTCAATTCATCAAAGAATGATTTTACATTTCGAGTGACCACGCCTGGTTTCTCTTTATCTGATTTAGTAAAAATAAGGGTATAGGGTATTTCCCATTTATACAATTGCTGAATAAATCCAATATCTATTTTTTGTGGAGTATGCCTGCTGTCTATTAAAACAAATACGCGGCTTAGGTTTTCTCTTTTTCTTAAATAGTTTTCAATCATTTGTTCCCATCTTCTTCTACTACTTTGGGAAACTTTGGCAAAACCATAACCGGGTAAATCAACAATATACCATTTGTCTTGTTTCCCTTTAGCCACCTGGTTACTGGTAATTTCAAAATGATTAATTAGTTGTGTCTTACCGGGTGTGCCAGAGGTTTTAGCTAGATTTTTTTGACCACATAAAGCGTTAATAATTGAGGATTTACCAACATTGCTTCGTCCGATAAATGCATATTCGGCAGCCTTTAAACTAGGGCATTGATCAAAACTTGGACTGGAGATTAAATAAGTTGCTTTTACAATTTTCATATTAAGATCAAACTACTTTGTTGGAGCTGCTGCACCTTGTTTTTTGATGACCAAACTATCTGCAGGATAGGTAGCTTTTAATGTATCCATGATTGATTGACACCATTTTGTTAATATTTCTTTTTCGTCTTCAGTTAATTTTGCTTCTGAATGTATAAGGGTGTAAGAAGGCAATGGCATTTCACCTTCCTTTATTTCATCAATGACTTCCTCTAATTTGTGATTTTGCTTGGCAATTCGGTAACCTGCAAATTCGTTGAAATTAAAATGTTTTTTCCCGTCCTTTACGTGGTCGGCAGTCCAATAGCCAATGGGTTGAATAGCGGTATACCAGGGGTAATTGGTTTTATTGCTATGACAATCGGCGCAGGCCTTATTATAAATTAATTTAACACTATCAGACATTGGATAGAGTGTGCTAATATCTTTGCTTGTATCTCCAGATAAGTTTTTTTCTGGACGAATAAACTGCATGGCTATTAATATAACAAGCAGTCCAACTAAAATTTTCTTTATCATATATCTATTTTTTGAATTTCTTTTATTAAGACAAAACTAAATGTGACTCTTTTAATGAGTTACTAAAAACAAGGTTGTATTAAGGTAGTGATTATTTCTTAAATTAATACTTTTCCATTCATTTCTTTAGGTATTGAAATTTCCATCATGGTTAAAATAGTAGGAGCTAAATCGCCCAATTTGCCTGCTTGTATTTTCCCTCTCCAATCCTTATCAATAATAAAGAAAGGAACTAAATTAGTAGTATGCGCTGTATTGGGGCTGCCATCTTCGTTAATCATGTAGTCGGCATTGCCATGGTCGGCTGTTAAAAAAATAGTGTATCCATTTAGTAAGCCTGCAGTGACTACTTTTTCTACACAAGCATCAACGGTTTCAACTGCTTTTACCACTGCACTAAAAACACCCGTATGACCCACCATATCTGCATTGGCAAAATTCAAGCAAATAAAATCTGGATGCCCGGCATTTATTTCAGGTAATAATTTATCAGTTAATTCTTTTGCACTCATTTCTGGTTGTAAATCGTAAGTGGCTACTTTTGGTGAAGGAGCCATGATTCTAGTTTCCCCTTCGAAAGGTTGTTCTCTGCCACCACTAAAGAAGAAAGTGACATGGGGATATTTTTCGGTCTCCGCAATTCGAATTTGTTTTTTATTGTTTTGTGCTAACACATCGCCTAAAGTATTTACTAAATTATCATTTTCAAAAACGACTTGAACATTTTTAAAAGTTTCGTCATACTTAGTCATGGTAGTGTAATGCACATTCAATTTTTTCATCTCCAGTTCTGGAAAATCTTTTTGCGTTAATACTTCCGTAATTTCTCTGCAACGATCGGTTCTAAAATTATAACACATTACGGCATCTCCTTCTTGAATGGTAGCAATGGGTTTACCATTTTCAACAAGGATAGTAGGTTTTATAAACTCATCTGATACTGCATTGGCATAATTTTCAGAAATAGCTGCAGTGGCAGAGCTAGCAACGGGGCCTATTCCATTTACTAAAGCATCGTAGGCCAATTTTACTCTTTCCCATCTTTTATCTCTATCCATGGCATAATACCTACCACTTACAGTAGCAATTTTTCCTACAGAACTAGCTAAATATTTTTCAACATTTTCGACAAATCCTAATCCGCTTTTTGGGTCCGTATCTCTACCATCTGTAAAAGCATGAATAAATACTTTGGTTAACCCTTCTTTTTTACAAATGTCACAAAGCGCTTTTAAATGAGCGGTATGTGCATGTACTCCACCATCACTTACTAAGCCCAATAAATGCAATGGCTTATTGTTTTCTTTGGCATATTGAATACTGGCTAATAAAGTTTTATTGCTAGCCAATTCTCCGTCTTTAACTGCCACATTAATTCTTTGCAATTCTTGATAGACAATTCTGCCTGCACCTATATTCAAATGCCCCACTTCACTATTGCCCATTTGGCCATCAGGTAAACCTACTGCTTCCCCACAAGTGACTAAAGTGGAATTCGGATATTGATGATATAAGCTTTGCACAAAAGGGGCATTGGCCTGTTGAATGGCATCGGATTTTGGGACTAATCCCAATCCCCATCCATCCATGATGACTAATATTACTTTTTTTGACATTTTCTTACCTTATTTTAACCTTAACTTTGTTTTTATTAATTGGTACCACAAAGTTTCAAAATACTAAGCAGACTACAAACTTTATACTGTTATAATACTGAAAAAATGAGCCCTATTCGCAAAATATTGTTGATCCTGAGTTTTTTAATTTTAAATACATCTTTATTTGCACAAAAGGAGACCGAACTAATCACTCAAAATATACAAACTGCTAATTTTTCAAACCTGTTGCTTTTTTGGGATACGGAAGTTGAAATGACCATTTTAGACCAAATCAATCAAAAAACAAGCCATCCACAGGAGGCCAACCAGCAACTACAACTTTTTTTTAATAATAAAAGTATAGTAGGGTTTGATAAAAATGCAGAACGTAAGGTGGGTAATACGGTTTATATGACTGGTAAACTTTTGTCTGGCACCCAAAAATACAATCTCACCCTTCTATTACAAGAAACAAATAAAGGACTCCGTATTGTTAGTGTAAGAGTTAGTTAATGCAATATTTTTTTATTTATTTCATTTATTCTATTTTTAAAAAACAATGAGTAAGAAACAAAATACAAGTAGTTCTCCATTGGTTTACAGTACCGATCCAAATTATCTTCCCCCTTCGGAGATCAATGAAATAGATACACTTTCGGTGGAGGAACAGCCCTTAAGAATTATTTTAGAAACCAAACAAAGAGCTGGAAAAACAGTCACTGTGGTTATAGGTTTTGTGGGAACAGAAGATGCTATGAATGCTTTGGGGAAGGCTTTAAAAAATCATTGCGGTACAGGGGGCTCGGTAAAAGAGGGAGAAATTATCATTCAAGGAGATCATCGTCAAAAAATATTTCAATATTTAAAGGCGAAAGGCTATAAAAAAGCCCGTCTTTAAAAATAAACTTCTAAGTTTAATTTTGCTTTTAATTCGGCTATTAAAGGATATTGAGCAGCCATACGTTCATATTTTTGTTTGCTGTTCAAACTTAAATGCAAAGGCACATCTTCTTTTTCACCTGCCGCTACGAGTATATTCAATTGAATAGCTCGATTATGAAAAATATCCCAAACTTTTTCCAGCAAATTCATACGTTCTTGTTCGACAAATTTTTGAGCAGTTAAGGCTGGAACGGTAATCGTGAAATGGGTCTCGTCTTCAATGGTTAAAACTGCAAATTTAAATGTACCAGCTGCTGAGTGTTTTAATGCGGTTTCTAAATACAGGGTGTAGTCGTCCCAACATTTTCTTAATAGTTCCATACTTAATGGAAGAGATTCGATTACTTCTTCTATTTCGTATTGCTCACCGTATTTTTT
>CANHOY010000044.1 GCA_947462495.1 Bacteroidota bacterium | reverse complement strand
TTATAAGTAGGTTCTGCGAAATAACTTTTTACTTGCTCATAGCCTTGCATTAAATCTTCATAACTTAATTTTTCGCTTTCTTCAATCAATGGATACACATAATAAGCTTGTCTGCCTTTGGTTATTTCTGTTTTTACAAAATCCATTACGCTTGCTCTGGAGGTTTCGTATCTGTGCACTGTTTTAATGGGCTGTCTACCTGGAGGCAATTCATCCATGACACTATAATCCAAATCGCCAAAAGCAGTCATGGCCAATGTTCTTGGAATCGGCGTTGCAGTCATCACCAATACATGAGGAGGGATGGTTGCTTTTTTCCAAAGCCGCGCTCGCTGCGCCACACCAAATCGATGCTGTTCATCTATTACTGCCAATCCTAAATTTTTAAATTGTACAATGTCTTCAATAATAGCATGGGTGCCTACTACAAAATGTATAGTATCTTCTAATAATCCTTTTAAAATTCTTCTTCGCTCTCCTATTTTAGTACTCCCTGTTAATAAAGCAATTTCAATAGGCATTTCTTTTAGCAAGGCTGTTAAACTTTCATAATGTTGGCCTGCTAAAATTTCAGTAGGCGCCATTAAACAACTTTGATAGCCATTGTCTGCCGCCATAAGCATAGCCATTAATGCCACCATGGTTTTACCACTTCCTACATCCCCTTGCAACAATCGATTCATTTGATAGCCCTTACCAACATCTTGTCTAATTTCTTTAAACACTCTTTTCTGCGCACCGGTTAATTCAAAGGGCAAATATTTATTATAAAAAGTATTAAAATAGTCCCCTACTTTTTCAAACAAATGCCCCTTACTATTTTTATGGCGATCAATTTTGATTAAATTAAGTCTTACTTGTGCCACAAATAATTCTTCAAATATTAATCGGTCTAGTGCTTTTTTATACTGTTCTTGTGAAATAGGAAAATGAATTTGCCTATAAGCCTCCCATCTACCCATTCTATTTTCCAATAAATGCGCAGGTAAATTTTCTGGTAAATCTTTTTGACTAATTTGTTGAAATAAAGTTTGTGTCAATTTTCCAATTTGCTTTGCATTGAGTCCTCGTGCTTTTAATTTTTCGGTAGAAGAATAAACCGGTTCTAACAAAGATTTTTGCGCCATGGCCTGAGCCACATAGGGTTCAATTTCAGGATGCACAATTTGCGCTTTCCCATTAAAAAAACTAACTCTTCCAAACACTAAATAAGCTTGGCCCTCCACTATATTTTTCTGCACCCAAGTAATTCCCTGAAACCAAGTCAATTCGATACTGCCCGTTTCATCCTTTAATTGGGTGACCATTCGTTTAGCACGTTTCACTCCAATAATATCAATGCCCTGCAATATCCCTTTTACCTGTATAAAATCCTGGTCGGGAGTAATGGAAGAGATGGGCGATACCTTGGTTTTATCTATATGTCGATGTGGAAAATGATGTAAAAGGTCGCTAAAAGTGAATAAACTAAGCTCTTTTTTAAGCATATCGGCCCTTAAAGGACCCACTCCTTTTAGGTATTCAATAGGGCTAGATAATAAAGAAGCGGTTGACAATCTGTTTTTTTTAAATTCTCTACAAATATCCCAAAAAGATGGCAAAAAATGGGTTCCTGATTCATTATCTTCGCAGTTCTATGGAAAAGGAAATTGTATTAAGTGGAATTAGGCCTACAGGCTTCTTGCACCTAGGTAACTATTTTGGTGCCATGCGTAATTATGTACGCATGCAAGATGAATACAATTGTTATTTTTTTGTGGCCAATTGGCATAGTTTGACCACCCACCCTGATACCAAAACTTTACAAGAAAGTGTACTTAGAGTCGTAGCAGAAAATATCGCCTGTGGCTTAGACCCAGAAAAAGTCTCCTTATATGTACAAAGCGATGTTCCCGAAATTGCAGAACTGTATTTGTATTTAAATATGTTGGCCTATAAAGGAGAGCTTGAAAAAACCACTTCGTTTAAAGATAAAGTACGCTTACAACCAGAAAATGTAAATGCAGGTTTACTTACTTATCCTGTTTTACAAGCCGCTGATATCTTAATACACCGCGCCGTTAAAGTGCCTGTGGGGAAAGATCAAGAGCAAAATTTAGAAATGGCACGCAACTTTGCTGAACGTTTTAATTATAGATATGGCGAAACTTTTCCTTTGCCTTATGCCTTTAATTACAATAGCGAATTAGTTAAAATTTTAGGATTAGATGGCAATGGCAAGATGAGTAAAAGTGAAAATCAAAACACGACTTTATATTTAGCAGATGAAGATGATGCTATACGTAATAAAATTAAAAAAGCAAAAACTGATCAAGGACCTATTTCACCTAATTCAGTTAAACCAGATTATATAGAAAATTTATTTACTTTAATGAAATTGGTAAGTAGTGCAGATACCCTAAAAAAGTTTGAAGACGACTTTAACAATAGTAGCGATGGCAACTGCATCATAAGATATGGAGATATGAAAAAGCAATTGGCGGAAGATATGGTGAATTTTATTCAACCTATTCGTAATCAAGCGCTTGATTTACAAAACAACAAAGAACTACTTATAAAGATCATTCGCCAAGGAGCCGACAAAGCAAGGGCAAGCGCTTCTAACACTTTATCTATTGTAAGGAAAGCTGTTGGAATGGACTATTAAAGAAGGGTAATTAATTATTAACAAAGATAAATAGTACTAAACTATTTTGTATTTTCACGACCATGGCAAAAGCTAAAAAACCTAAACACGTTGCAATTGCAGGAAACATTGGAGCGGGCAAAACTACCTTAACCGAAATGCTGAGTAAGCATTACCGTTGGATTCCGCAATTCGAGGACGTCGATCACAATCCTTATTTAATGGACTTTTATGACGATATGACTCGTTGGAGTTTTAATTTACAAGTTTATTTTTTACATGGCCGCTTGAACCAGATTTTAGAAATACAAAGAGGTACCGAAACCATTATTCAAGACAGAACTATCTACGAAGATGCACATATTTTTGCACCCAATTTGCATGAAATGGGCTTAATGAGCAAAAGAGATTTTGATAATTATTTTGGTTTTTTTAGTACCATCAAATCAATGATACAACCTCCAGATTTATTAATTTATTTGAAAGCCTCTGTACCTACCTTGGTTTCTCAAATTCAAAAAAGAGGCAGAGAATATGAAGAAAATATTCGTTTAGATTATTTAAAAAAATTAAACGAATACTATAATAAATGGATTGAGGGTTACAAAGAAGGCCCCTTATTAATTATCGATTGTGATAAAAATAAATTCGGAGAATCTGAAGAGGATTTAGGCGAAATTATCAGCAAAGTGGATGGTATGCTGTATGGCCTTTTTTAACAAATAGTTTTTAAAATTGTTTTGCGGGTATGAACAACATCACAGCTTCCCTATTAGAAGAAATTAAAGCTATTGTAGGGGCTGATTACTTTTTTACAGACGAAGAAAATTTTACTAAATACGGCAGCGACGAAACCGAAAAACTACACTATGCTCCTCAAGTAGTGGTTAAGCCTAGAAGGGCCGAAGAAATTGCACAGCTCCTAAAAATTTGCAACCAACATTTAATACCCGTTACCCCTAGAGGGGCAGGCACCGGTTTAACAGGTGGCGCCCTTCCCCATTTGGGCGGATTGGTTATATCCATGGAAAGATTCAATTCCATCCTAGAAATTGACGAAAGGAATTTACAAGTGACTACCGAGCCAGGCGTTATTACAGAAGTTTTGCAAGGTGCTGTAAAAGATAAAGGGTTGTTCTACCCTCCCGATCCGGCAAGTAAGGGAAGTTGTTTTATTGGTGGCAATATTTCAGAAAACTCTGGTGGCCCTAAAGCCGTTAAGTATGGAGTAGTGAAAGATTATGTATTAAACTTAGAAGTAGTTTTGCCAACCGGTGAAATTATATGGACCGGTTCTAATGTTTTAAAAAATGCAACTGGTTATAATATTACTCAATTGATTGTAGGTAGCGAAGGCACTTTAGGCATTGTTACTAAAATTGTTTTAAGACTTATCCCTCATCCAAAGTTTGATTTGTTGATGTTAGCTCCCTTTAATAGTTTAGAAAAAGCCAGCGAAGCGGTGAGTGCCATTTTTAGAGCAGGCATTACCCCAAGTGCCATGGAATTAATGGAAATTGATTCTATCATCCTTGCTTCTAAGATGTGCGAGAGTAGCGCTATACCCATTACCGATAACTTAGCAGCACATTTAATTATTGAAGTGGATGGCAATAACTTAGAAGTGTTAATGAAAGAGATGGAATCGATTGCTGATGTATTAGCAAATTACGAAGTGGGTGAATTGTACTTTGCCGAGGACGCTCAACAAAAAAATGAACTTTGGAAAGTACGCAGAAAAGCCAATGAAGCCGCCGTGGCTGCTGGTTATACCATTGAGGAAGATACGGTGGTTCCAAGAGCTGAATTGCCACATTTAATCAATGGAGTAAAAGCCATGGCCGATAAAAACGGATTTAAAGTAGTGATTGTAGGCCATGCTGGTGACGGCAATTTACATATTAGAATCAATCACCCCATTTATAAAACAAGTCACGAGAACAAAGAAATTCAAACTATTCTCTTTGAAATATTTCAATTGGTAAAAAAATTAGGAGGCACCATTAGTGGCGAACACGGTATTGGCCTTATTCAAAAGCCCTATATGTCCATCATGTTTGACGAAGTGACCTTAGAACTCATGAGGGGAATCAAAAAAACATTTGACCCTAATAATATTTTAAACGCCGGAAAAATATTTGATTTAAAATAAACATTTAATAAATTAAAATTCATTTATGCCTTTCAAATATGCTATAAGCATCTTGTTTTTACTTTTTAGTTTTTCTGTATTGGCACAAACCACCATTGAAACCAACCGTATTGAAGCACCTAGTCCGATTTTTTTTGGAGGTGGAGTTGTATTTGGAGGAGGCTCGGGATCTTTTCAGCTAGGGTTAAATCCGGAATTAGTTAAAACAGTTAATCAATATGTTGACTTAGGCGCAGCAATGAATTTATATTATGCGTCTTACAGAACCATGAATGAGACAGGAGGCATCAATACTAGATCTAACAATACACAATTTGGACTAGGTGGTTTTATAAGAGTATGGCCCATTGAACAATTCTTTATCCAAATACAACCAGAATACAATTGGACTTTTACCAAGGCTAAAAGTTTCACTAGTGGTAATGCTGGCAGCTCCAATGTAAGTGCTCCAAGTGTTTTAACAGGTATAGGGTATGGAAAAAGAAATGAAAATGGATTCTCCTACTTCTCTGTAATGTTTGATTTAGTAAATTCATTGCAGTCGCCCTATCGAATGGGGCAACTCACCGCACAACCTATTATTAGGGCAGGCGCAGGATTCCCTATTTTCAGAACTAAGAAAAAACAGCCTTAATTTCTTCTAGTGTTGAACATATAATTAATCGATATCTGCTGCGTTCGTATAAAAAATCTTCTTCCTCTATTTTGTTAATCAGAGCTAGCAAAGGGTCATAAAATCCATCATGATTAAATAGAATTATTTTTTTTTCGTGGATGGTTAAATTATTCCATACCAACATCTCGAACAGTTCATCTAATGTCCCAAAGCCACCTGGAAGCACAATAGCAGCATCTCCTTTTTCATAAAGTAATTTTTTTCGATCATGCATATTCTCTGTGATGATCAATTCAGTTAATCCTTTATGCTCTGCTTCCCATTCCAATAAAATTTTCGGCATGATACCCAATACCCTACCTCCATTGTCTAAACAAGCATTGGCTACTGCCCCCATCAACCCCTTATTCCCTCCACCATATACCAATTCTATGTTACTTAGGGCCATCCACTTACCTAAAGCGATTGTCTCCGAAAAAAAAGCAGGATTTTTACCCGATTTTGATCCGCAAAAAACGGTCAGAGACTTAATTTTCATAAAAAAGGTTTTAATACTTGAATATAGCTGCAAATTAGCTAATTATTTCAAAGATTCTTACTACTTTGCCCATTCAATAATGTAAAAAATATGAGTGCGCCTTTATTGTTTTTGTTTGTGCTAATTTATTTCGTCATTCTATTAGGGGTGGCTAAAATTACTGGCAAAAACAGTAACAACATGTCCTTTTTTATTGGTAATAAAAACAGCCATTGGATGTTGGTGGCTTTTGGCATGATTGGCACTTCATTAAGTGGGGTAACCTTTGTAAGTGTTCCTGGAGCAGTAGGAAAAGACTCCTTCCACTATTTGCAAATAACTATTGGCTATGTAATTGGCTATTTTGCGATTGCCTATGTATTACTCCCCATTTACTATAAGCTTAACTTAACTTCTATTTACCACTATTTAGAACAACGTCTTGGCTTCAACGCTTATAAAACAGGTGCTTCCTTTTTTGTTTTATCTAGAACTTTAGGTGCGACCGCAAGACTTTATTTAGTAGTAAAAATTTTACAAGTATTTATATTAGACAATATGGGGGTGCCATTTTGGGCTACCACTTTGGTAATTCTTATCATGATTTTATTGTATACCTATGAAGGTGGCGTTAAAACTATTGTTTGGACAGACACGCTTCAAACCTCGGGTATGTTGTTAGGTTTAATTATTTGCAGCATCTATATTTTAAACAATATGCATTTTTCATTTACTGATGGATTAAACGCGATGCATATTAAAGGGCTATCCTCCGTATTTAATACCGACGTAAATAGTAAAACATTTTTTCTTAAACAAATTATTGGGGGCGCTTTTATAACCTTAACCATGACAGGCCTTGACCAAGAAATGATGCAAAAGAATATTTCGGTAAAAACATTAAAAGATGCTCAAAAAAATATGGTCACTATTGGATTTACTATGTTGTTAGTGATAAGCTTATTTTTATACCTAGGCGGATTAATTCATTTATACGCAGGTCAAAATAATATACAAGCATCGGGTGATGATTTATTCCCTACCCTGGCCTTATTCCATATGCCTCCTTATATTTCAATCATATTCATCCTTGCTTTAATATCAGCACTTTTCCCAAGCGCCGATGGCGCCATCACCGCTTTAACTTCTAGTTTTTGTATTGATTTATTAGGCATGCAAAGAAATATAGAATGGGATGAAGCAAAAAAGAAAAAAATTAGACAAAGGGTTCATTTGTGTTTTGCTTTTTTGTTTTTTATTATGGTACTTGTTTTTAAATGGATAGATAATAAAAGCATTATTGATTTACTTTTAAAGATTGCCTCTTATACTTATGGGCCACTCCTAGGTTTATTCGCCTTCGGCATTTTAACCAAAAGAAGGCTACAGGATAAATGGGCATTCCTGCCCTGTTTCATAGCCCCCTTATTGTGTTTAGTATTAGATTATATACAACCCTTCCTATTTGGAAATTTTAGAATTGGACAGGAGCTTTTAATCATTAATGGCCTGATTACATTTATAGGACTTTGGTTAATTTCATCGCCAAATACAGAAAAAAGCTAGACATTTGTTGTATGGATTTTATACACCCTTTAGCGAATGAATACGCTCAAAAGTATAGCAATTGCACTCCAAGCTATTTAAAGAGTCTTTATGAAGACACTTTAGCAAACCATGCACATGCTCATTTACAAAGCAGTTGGACACAAGGTGGCTTTTTAAGTTTTATCAGTAAGCTTCTTCAACCCCATGCCATATTAGAAATTGGTAGTTTTACTGGCTTTAGCGCTTTATGCTTGGCAGAAGGATTAGCCAATAATGGCGAGCTGCATACGATTGAATTAAGAGAAGAGGACGCCAAAATAGCGATATCTGCTTTTTCAAATAGCCCCAAAAGCAGTCAAATAAAAATGCATATTGGAGATGCAAAACAAATAATTCCCTCCTTATCAAAAAAATGGGACTTAGTTTTTATAGACGCCGATAAAACCAGCTATATAGAATATTATGATTTAATACTTCCCCATCTCAACGAAAATGGAATTATCATGGTAGACAATGTACTTTTTCATGGCGAAGTACTAGAAACTTCGGTTCAAGGTAAAAGTGCTAAAGCGATACAAGCTTTTAATGATTATTTATTACTAGATCAAAAAACGGAGCAAGTGATGATAACCATGAGAGATGGCTTAACTTTGATTAGAAAAAAACAATAAAATGAAACCAAGTATTGTTGTCTTATTGCTTGTCTTTTTAATGCCTTCCAGCTTACTGGCTCAAAAAACGGCTACTTTAATTTACATAGACCAATACAAAGACATTGCTATTAAAGAAATGAAAAGAACTGGTATTCCTGCTTCCATTACTTTAGCGCAAGGAATTATCGAATCCAATAGTGGACAAAGTAATTTAGCCTCCAACTTTAAAAATCATTTCGGCATTAAATGTAAATCGGATTGGCAAGGGGAGACTACCTATCAAGACGACGATACTAAACAAGAATGTTTTAGAGTATACCCCACGGCAATTCGTTCCTTTATAGATCATTCAGATTTTTTAAAATCTAGACCTAATTACGCTTCTCTATTTGAATTAGATCCAGTGGACGATTCTGCCTGGGCATACGGACTTAAAAAAGCAGGTTATGCCACCGCAACAGATTACCCGAGAAAATTATTAAAAGTCATTAACGAATTTGAACTTTCTCAATACAATTTCCCAGAGCTAGCTAAAGAAGATTCAATAGAAGCTACTAATAAAGTAGATACTGTTATAGTGGCAATCATTTCTTTAAAAAAGGATACGCTTCCTCCAGCCATAACCTCTGCCCCTGTCCCTGCTCTTGATAATTTATTAGATAGACATTGGAATAAACCATTGGTTGATACAAAAAAAGATACATTAATAATAGCAAAAATTGATAGTGCAGCGTCTTCTGTAGATAGTATTGCTCTTTCCAGTGTAAAAGGATTAAGTGTTACTGGAGTAGTGAATAGTAGTATTCCTAATACTATTCAAAGCCTTGCATTATTAGCACCCGAAACAAAAAAAGACACCACGTCTACTTTAGATACTTTAATTAAAGTGGTTGTCAAACCAACTATCAACTACCCTACTGTAAGATTTAGAATTAACAATGTCCCTGTAGTTTGGGCCAAAGCAGGCAGTTCTTATCTTGCCATTGCCAATAGCCAAATGGTACCATTGTATCGACTATTTGAGTACAATGAGATACAAGAAGCTAGTTTATTAGCTACTGATCAATTGGTTTTTTTGGCACCCAAGAAAAAAGAAATACCTAAAAAAGTACATACCATAAAAATGAATGAAACCCTTTATGGAATTAGTCAATCAGAAGGCATTCAGCTTAATTATTTAAAACAATATAATCCTAAAGCCACTGACGATAATTTAAAAGAAGGCGATTTTCTGTTTTTATTTACCCCCTACGATGCGCCAAAGAAAAGTAACCCTTTTTTGGAAGCCATCAAACCCTTATCCAATAAAACGGCTACCCCTAGTGCCAATACTATTTCAAGCCCTTCAGCTAAAGAAGCACCCACATCAAAAGATAGTGTACCTATTGAAATAAACAAAGCTGCATCAAAAAACAAAATTAACTTTATAAAAAAATTAAACCCCTTTAATAAAAAGAAGAGTTAATCTTTTTCAATTAAAATAATTATATGCATTCCATTAAAGTATTAGATAAAGAATTTGTACCCTATTTAAGTGAAGCAGAAATTCAAGAAAAAATTAAAATACTAGCAGCGCGGTTAAGTAAAGATTATGCAGGTAAAAAACCAATTTTTTTATCTATTTTAAATGGTTCTTTTTTATTTACCGCCGATCTATTTAAACAAATTACTATCGAAGCCGAGGTTTGTTTTATAAAATTAGCTTCCTACAAAGGCATGACCTCCTCTGGTAATGTAATTACGGCTATTGGATTAGAAGCCAATGTCACCGACAGACATATCATTATTATGGAAGATATCATTGATACTGGCAAAACCTTACACCATTATTTGCCTCAATTGGCTTCTAGTAGCCCAGC
>CANHOY010000043.1 GCA_947462495.1 Bacteroidota bacterium | reverse complement strand
GTAATACCTTCAATACCTATATTGGCTATACCACAACTTCTTTTTGCATCTGCTGGGGTATTTAAAATAATTCTTGGTAGGTTTCTAACTTTGCTTGTCCAATAGTTTTGTAAAAAGTACATTCTGGCTTCTTTACGTTCTGCACCAATCATTTCATAATAATCCATAGAATCATTAATGGTTAAATCGGTATGGACTGGGTGGGTACCTATATGATTGAGTCTGCTAATTTTAGTAAGGTCTTTTTCACCATCGCCCAATAAAGGCCATAAATTTTTTATATTATTTTTATTGATGTATAATAAACCTGCTCCAAGTGGGGTACTCATCCACTTGTGTAAAGAAGCTGCATAATAATCACAATTAAGTTCATCAATACGAAATTTTACATGTGCAAAAGCATGGGCACCATCTACAATTACTTGTACACCTTTTGCATGTGCCATGTCACAAATTTTACGAATAGGCAATATTTGTCCCGTAATATTTATCATGTGGCTAACATGAATCACTTTTGTTTTAGGGGTAATAGCATTCGCATACAGGTTTACAATTTCTTCGTCATTTTTAGGATGCAGTGGAACGGATACTTTTATATTGACCACACCATATCTGTTTTTCACTTGCTCAAACATATCCAACATAGCACCATAATCCTGTATGGTCATTATTGCTTCATCGCCCGCTTTCCAGTCAAAACCACCAATCACTAAATCCAATGACTCGGTTGTGTTTCTAGTAATGGCCATTTCTTCTGGCAGGCAACCTGCTATACCAGCAAGCCTAGCAGCAATTTTCTTTTTATTATCCCATTGAACGGTTCTCATATAATAAGAACCTTGGTAATTCACTTCTTTAATGTGTTCAATCAATTTATCTAATATAGGTTGAGGTATAAAATTATAATAACCGTTTTCTAGATTTATATAATCTGGTTTGAGCAGATATTGATTTCTAATGGTTAACCAAAAGTCATCATCCTTCGCTAATAAAGCAGCAGGTACATTTTCTTTAAGTTTAAAACTTTGTGCCATACCAGCCAACCCTAATGGGGCTGCCATGGTGGTTAACAAAACGTCTTTTATAAATTGTCTTTTATCCATAACCTTAATTTTATCATTTATAATCAATACGAACTAATCCCGCATTTTCATTTTTACTAAACCAACCACTTCCATATTCCAAAATATAAAAACGACCATCAGGTCCAACTTCCACATCAATCGCCGAATTAAATTTAGTATTTCCCATAAATGGTTCCATTCTGTCATAATCACCATTGGCTTTCATGCTTACAGCTTTAATAAATCCACGCATCCATTCGTAAAAGAAAAATTTACCATCATAATAGGAAGGGTATCTAGTTTCTTTAGGATATAAATCGCTGTAATAAATTGGACCAGCCATTGCAGTACGACCACCAGCGCCTAAGCTAGGAAAGTCTGGGGACACTGCATAAGGGTACCATATAAATGCAGGTTGTGCAGGAGGTAATTCGGTTAATCCGGTATTATTTCTTGAATTATTAATTGGCTTAGCTGGATCCATCGTAGGGCCAGTTTTACCAGTAGCATAATCATATAAATGATAAGGGTAATTGTTTCCTATAAAGAAAGGCCAACCAAAATAACCAGCTTTACGAGCTTGATTTACTTCATCATAACCACGTGGTCCACGAATGTCTAAACTATCGTTATTGGCATCAGGACCCACTTCACCCCAATATAAATTGCCATTTTTTTGATCTACAGAAATTCTATATGGATTGCGATTGCCCATCACATAAATTTCGGGTCTTGTTTTATCAGTACCTTTTGGAAATAAATTTCCTTCAGGAATTTCATAAGAGCCATCCTCTTTTACTTTGATACGTAAAATTTTACCTCTTAAATCGTTGGTATTGCCCGAGCTGCGACGCTCATCATATTGTTCATGACCAGGTCGGTCATCCAAAGGTGCATAGCCATTGCTTACATACTTTTGTTTTGGTTCATCAAATGGAGTGGTGTTATCTCCTGTAGAAACAAATAATGTTTTATCAGGTCCAAAAGCAATGGAACCACCCGTATGGCAACAAATATCTCTTTGTTCATAAAATTGTAAGACAATTTTTTCAGAGCTATTGATAATGGTGTCGTTCTCTAAAGTAAATCTAGAGACTCTGTTCACAGAAGAATCGGGCGCGCTATAGTACATGTATACATAATGATTTTTTGCAAAATCTGGATCTAGCTTAACGCCTAATAAACCTTCTTCTGCATTGACGCCTTTTGCATCAGTTTTCCAATACACATTTAAGAAACCGGCCTGCTTTATTTTTTTAGTTTGACTATTGTACAAATAAATTTCGCCTCTACGTTGCACTACTAATACATCAAGATTGGGTAGTATAGTTATTTCGGTAGGTTCAAAAAAAGTACCTGTTACTAATTGTACTTTAGTAAAATGACTTTCATCTGGGGCATACACACTATGCGCTTTACTATAATCTGAAGAATTATCGCCCATAGCATATTGAATACCACCTAAAATATGTTTTAAATACAAGGGGTCGGCATAAGATTCATCAGTATGGCCTAATTCGGTATAAAAAACACGACCGCCATCATAATTATGGTACCAAGCCATTGGATGTGAGTCGCCATTTTTTCCGCCTTCGTATGATTTTTCATCTATACTAATTAGCACTTTAATATCCTTGCTTACATTTTTAAAATTATACCACTCATCTTTTCTTGACCAAGTGGCGGGTAAGCTATCGGTAGAAGGATGTGTTTTATCATTAATCACTAAAGTAGCTTCTTGTTGATCTGGGTGGCTTAAAAAAGAAGCACCAATCATATTAACATACCAATTCCAATCATACTCCGCATCGGTAGCGGCATGTATTCCTACAAATCCACCGCCTGATTGAATATATCTTTCCAAAGCAATTTCTTGATTGCCTGTTAATAATTCTCCCGTACTGCTTAAAAATATTAGGGCTGCATATTTTTTCAAACTGTCTTCTGCAAATTTATTTGCATCAGTGGTAGTATCTACTTCAAAACCGTTTTTCAATCCTAGATCTTGAATGGCTTTAATTCCCATTGGAATAGAGGCATGATGATAGCCAGCTGTTTTAGAAAAAATTAAAACTTTAGGGGTACTACTTCTTTGATTACTACAAGAAGAAAGCGCTAATCCTAAAAAGCAAAAAATTGCAAGAGATGGAATGAAATGATAGATGTTTTTTTTCATGTGTTTTTAATCGTTATGAATAAATCGGTTGAAGCAGTTAATTTCCTACTTTTTTTGCTTTCTACAAAATAAAGATGGAGTAATGGTATTAAGTATTGAATAGACAAGCATATAGGTCAATTTCCTAAATAGAAAATGTTCATTTTATAGAAGACTAGAGCAGGAATTGTACTTTAGCTTTTATTCAATCTTCCTTTGAATTTATGCTTGCGAGGATGAGCAACTTTAGATTTGGTTTGATAATCGCTGCTTATTACACTGATATTGCCATCCACTTCTAAAATAGCAAGGTCTACTTTTTGAATGTCTCTAGCTCCATGTTCTCTTACGGCTGCTTCTAGTTCCTCTATGGTAATTTCTGCTTTTTTGCAATTGTCTAAATTAGCTACCCCTTCATAAATGAGTAAAATAGCTTCCCCTTGAATTAGGTCACTAATTTTTTTACTGCGATAAAGTATTTGTTTTAGGGTATAATTGGCTAAAAATAAAGCACCCGCAGCAATTAATCCGCCATATAAAGAGGTGTCAGGTCCTACCATCGCATTTTGCACCGAATTACTTATTAAAAGGATGAAAACCAAGTCAATAACGGACAATTGGGCCAGCTCTTTTTTACCAAAAATGCGCAGGGCTAAAATCATAAAAGTATACACTGCAAGGGTCCTTAGCACGATTTCGATTGCTGGGTTATGAAGGAAGGAGAGATTGATGGCAATTGTGGTCATATTAAATGTTTTATGGGCAAATATGGGTCTACTAAAGCTAAGATAATAGAGGCAGATTAAAGCCAATCTTCCTATATCTGGAAGCTTAACTAAATTAACATTAAAATAATAATAAATCTACTAATAAATAAATCATAAGTATTTGAAAATCAATTAATTATAATTATTCCGTTTCTCAATTGATAAAATAGTAACATTTTTTGAATTTATACTATGATAATTTTCAAAATTTAGCTGTATTTTATTATTTTTAACAAATCATTACTATTGGCATATACTATTTTATAAATTTATTCGTTGTCAGCCCCCACGACAATGTAGTATCTGCTTAATTAAATTTTTATTAAAAACCTTTTTATGAAAAGAGTTCAATTACTTGGTACTTTATTAGTTAGTATTTTATTGTTGTCTACTAGTGTTAATCTGTTTGCTCAAAAAAGACTAATCGTAAAGTCTACCTATACTGGTGCAGCAGTGGATACGTTTGCAACAATTAAGTTAGCAGTTGCCGCTGCTGGAACAGTTAGTGGCGTGACTGATACAGTTATAGTATATGATGGCACTTATAAAGAAAAAATTAATTTCAGTCGATGGGCTAGTCCTGGAAATAGGAATTTAGTTTTGGCATCACAATTTTTACTTGATGGTGATACTAATCACATAAGAAATACCATCATTAGTGGTGGAGGTATTGCACAAACCAGTCAGAATGATATTTTAGTGGCTGCTTATGGGGATAATAGAAACAGTGATTGGTTTCAATTTGTAGGTTTTACAGTTGATAGTGCAAGTAAGTATGGTTTGTACATAGAAGGTGGCCAAGTGGCTTATTGTATTCTAAAAAATTCTGGATCTACATCATCTATACCTTATTTATTTCAAGGAACAAAAATTACCAATTCCAGAATTTACAATAATATAGGTACTTCTATTTTTGCATTCTCACAAATAGGTTCAGACGACAATTCTCCTATGTGGAAAGTGGAATCTTCTATTTTTTATAATAACAAAGCATTATCATCTAATTCAGAAAGAGATGATAGGGGCGGACCATGGAATCAACAATATATTGGTGGTATCATTTGGAGTGCGAATAACACAAAAGGTAGATTATCTAATAATATTTTTTACAAAAACAATGGTGATAACGTTATTAGTTCTGGTGGAGATAAAACAACTGATAGCTTGGATGTATTTAATAATGTATTTTATAAAAACAATACTAAAACTGCCTATTTTATGAATTGGTGGGGGCAGTTTGGACAAAACAATTACACTTCTCGTTGGTACAATAATATTATAGACAACGTTTATACAAGTGCAAGCAATAACACCAATGGTGAATTTGCTTGGGGTGATGGAGGAAGCAATGGTAAGCCAAATGACTATTATTTTAAAAATAACTTATTGGCTTCAGAATTTATTACAAAGACTGGACAAACAAGCGGTTTTTCAAACACTTTTACTTTTAATTATGATACCGCTAGTCAAATTATTGGGGTTGCTAAATTTAAAGATCCTACAAATTTAGATTTTTCGCTTTTGCCAACCAGTCCTGGAATTGGAGCAGGCAATGTCAATTTTTCAACAGCGAAAGATTATTTAGGCGGTGATAGACCAAATCCTACTGGTTCTGGAATTGATATGGGTGCAATTGAATCAAGTTTAGCTATGCCAACCCCTACCATTACTTCATTACAAAATGCAGTGATCGATAGTAAAAAAGCAATTAAAATAAACTTCTCTATTTATAACAATCCTAAAGTGGATTCAGTTATTATTTATAGAAGTACGGCTTCAAAAGATACTGCCATCATTTTATCAAGTGCAGGTACTTATTCTGCAACTAATATAAAAAATACAATATCTAATAATACAAGTGTGTTTACTGATACTACTGGTATTACCAATGGCACTAAATATTATTATGTAATTAAGGCGTTAATTAATACAGGAAGTTTGCTTTCTGAAGCTAGTTCAGTGGACAGTGTTACAACAAGTTCAACTACTAGTGCGGTAAGTATTCCAACAAGCTTAACTTCTTCACTTTCAGGAAGGTCTAGTATAGCTCTTACATGGACATCGGCAAATGTATATACTGGTACTTATTCTTCAACTAGGAGTAAGTATTATATAGATATTTATAGAGGAACATCACCTTCTAATGCAAGTTTACTTATAAGCCTTAATGATACAACTAGTGCCTATACAGATAAAACAACCATTATTGCAACTACCTATTATTATTACTTAGTTAATAGGGATGCTGCTGGTGTTGTATCAGATTCTAGTGCTAATATATCAAGGGCAACTCCTTCAACGCTTACTGCAGCAACTTTTTATGTAGATCTTTCTGCAACTGGGGTTGATGCTGATAAAGCTGGTGGTTCTGGAGATCCCTTCAATACAATAACCTATGCAATGACACAGGCCTTTAAAGGTGATAAGGTTGTTTTATTGCCGGGAACGTATACAGAAAGAATAAGAATTAACCCTGGTGTTACGGTGGGTTCTAGATATTTATTAGATGCATCGGACACTGCGTCGATTAGGTCTACTATATTAGATGCATCTTCAATGACAGGTAATTTAATTAATTACAATGCATATGAAACCAATAACATACCTGTATGGACTAAGTTTGTTGGTTTAACTTTGACAGGAGCGCAAGGGAAGGGAAAGTTGCTTATTAATACAGAGCAACAATGGCAAAAATATTTTTCTTTTGATCATTGTATAATTTCTAACAATGGTTACAAAGACATTCAATTTGTAGAAGGTAGAGATGCCAATCAAGATTTTGTTATTGCTAGATTTAATGATAGTACTTTAATTCAAAATTCTGTTATTGAGAACAACTCTGGTAAATTTTCTTTTGGTTCTTCTGGAGTAGTCATAAAAAATAATATTTTCAGAAATAACAATAATGATCTTACAAAAGCAAACAATGTATGGTGTAGTACTAGCATCATTGAGGGTTGGTTAAACGGGTATACTATATCTGGAAATATCTTTTCTAATAATGGCCAGGCACCTCCATATAACAATAATGATTATTGGCAATATAATGTTATAGGTTTTGCGGGAAATACTTCTGATTCTGCTTTTATAACCAATAATACATTTGTAAAAAATAATACGGCTGTATTCAGAGTTGATAACAATAGTCCAAAAACATTTATTGCGAATAATTTATTCTATCAAAACAAATTAGATTTTTATTTAAACACTTCTCCTTCTTCTGATTTTTATGTAAATAATAATGCAACCACTGCTGATTTGGCTAGCTCCAAATTGGTTAACTTGACAAGTGTAACTTTTGCAAATAACTTGCAAATCAATTCAAATATTTTTGAAGATTCTACCTTATTTACACTTAACCCTTCTTCTACTTTAATTAATAGCGGTACCAATACTTTTGGAACCATTGGAACAAAAACATTTGATCCTGTTGATGTTTACGGTAATTCAAGACCTGGACCTGCTGGAACCAATAGTGATATTGGAGCAGTAGAATCAATATATGGAGTTGCTTCACCAATATTAACTTCTTTGGACGGGGCTAATAACTCAGTGGGTATAAGATGGAAAAAACCTGTCAGTGGAACAATAACAGGCTATGAAGTTTTCAAATCTGCTTCTACAATTCCATCCTCAGCTAGCACTGCTGCTTTTATCATTAACAAAGGGGATAGCTTAATTTTAAAAGACACGTCTGTAGTTAATCTGACAAAATATTATTACAGAGTTAGGGCTTATAGTGGAACTTCGCCAAAGTTGTATAGTGCATTCTCCAACGAGTTATTTGTACAACCAAATGTACCACCAGATGGAGTAGATACAGTACGTGCATTTGGTGGATTGAGATCTGTTGCTTTAGTATGGTCGGATACTTCTACTATTAGAAGAAAATACAATGTTTATAGAGGTGCTGATACCAGTAATTTAGATAAAATTGCTTCAGCATTAGATACTACTTTTTATATTGACAATACAGCAACTTCCAATACTAAATATTTTTATGGTATTAAAGTAGTGGATAGTGTGGGTGCTGCCAGTGATATGTCTAAATTAGCTAATGCAAAAGCCAATAATATTTGGGTATTGGATACCGCAGGGCTTGAAACTAATAATGCATCTGTTGGCTTGCCTATGAAGAGTATTCAATATGCTATTGATAATGGTCAAAGTGGAGATACTATTATTTTAAATGATGGAACCTATTTTGAGAATTTATTATTGAGTAAAAAAACATACACCATCATGGCGAAAAATAAGGGTAAGGCCATTATTTATCCTTTGGAGGCGACAAGTACTACAGCCCCAGTTTTAAGAATTGAAGACCAAGGGGACTGGAATGTGACCAATTATAGTAAACCTCGAAATGTATTTATTGGATTAACGATATCAGGCGGAGCTTATAGTAATTGGAATAATGGAGCACCGGCTGCAGTATCTATTTCTTGGAATTCAAACCCATTATTTGAATCATGTATTTTTACTAATAATTTAGCTGGTCAATTTGTAATTAGTTCAGATCAATCTGCTCCTGAGTTTAGAAACTGTTTAATTATTAATAATTCTACTCAAAGTGGAGCTCTCAATATTGTGGGTGGTCAAGATTCTTCAAGACCAAGAACGAAAGTGATTAGATTCATAAATTCTGTTTTCTCAAATAATAACTTTTTTAGTACAAATTGTTGTGGTCCTGAAAAATCAGTAGTCATTTTTAATAGTATTCTTTCTGAGAATGGATACAATTCTAATTTCAATAATAAATTATTTAAAGTAGTAGGTTCAATTGTGGATAATGGAGCTTTAGCTGCGCAGTCTGCCACTAATACTTTGGCAGATCCTAAATTCAAAAATTCTTCTTCAAACGATTATACCTTAACTAACTTTTCTCCTGCTTTAGGTAAAGGACAGGACGTTTTATATTTAAATGGTTCTGATAAAGATACTTTAAGGGCATTAACTTATGATTACAATGGTGCTGCAAGACCTAACCCTACTGGATCTAAGGCGGATGTGGGTGCTTTTGAGAACATATTCAGTGTTCCAGCTCCTCAAATTTCAAGATTACAAAAAACAGGAACTGCAGTTATTTTAACATGGGCTAAAACAGGTACCACCGCATTAACGAATGTTAAATTGTATCGTGATACCATTAAAACTTCTTTGGATACCCTTGCGCCTTTGGCGAGAACTATTGATTTAACACAAGATACTATTCAGGATGTTTTACCTACTTCAGGTAAAGAGTATTTTTATGCACTTCGTGCTACAGTGGGTTCTATTCAAACAGGATTAAGTAATATTAAATCTTCAAAAGATACCATATTTGTTCCTGCTGTGCGTTTTAATACTTCAACAAATATAGATACCGCTTCTTTATTTGTAAGAGTACCTTCAAGATCAGGTGGGGCATTACAACAATCGGTTAACTTAGTTAAATTGGCTGCAGACGCTGCAACTGCCTTACCTAAATTAATCATTTACTCACAAGCCTATCGACAAATTGATAGTACCAAGAGATTTATCAATGATTCTTTAACTGCTATTAATATTTTAGCAGGAACTGGGTCTAATAAAATAAAATTCACTTTAAATAAAAAGTCACTTATTGCAAAAGGGAAAAATGATTATATGCAAGTGGTAGGGGCAATGAATGTAAATGGAGATAACGAGTTTGATTTAGTGGGTATTTATAAAAATAGCACCGATATGAATCAACAAAATCGTATTGCTTATTTAACCAATAACAATTTGAATTTTACTTTAGATACCCTTACTCCTCCAAGCAATTTCTTTAATACGAATGTAAATTCATACGATCAAACGACCAATTTGGCTTATAAATGGGATCAAAAAACTTTCCAATATCAAGATTATCAAACCAATCAAGGACAGAATGTAGAATCTGCAGCAGAGTTTATGGATGGAAATTTTGATGGAAAGGAAGAGCTTGTTGTAAGCTTAAATCAAGTGAAATGGGAACCCAATTCCACAATGAATTTTGGTAACAATTGGAATCCAATACAACAAATTAATAGTAGTATACGTATTGTAAAAGTAGTAGATATAAATAACGATGGTATTCCT
>CANHOY010000042.1 GCA_947462495.1 Bacteroidota bacterium | reverse complement strand
GCATAATTAAAACCTTTGTGTAATGCATAGGCACCCACTTCCCCTTTTTTATTCATCGCAACAAAGCATATTTGTATGTCTTTTGCTTTTTCTTTTTTAATGCGCCTTATTCTCTCTACCACAAATTTACATGCTTCCGTAGGTGATTTTCCTTGTCTCATCTGTTCTACTACTGCACTAGAACCTGCCACTCTTATCACATCTTCGCCTTGTCCTGTAGCCACTACGGCGCCCACTTCATTGTCCACATATAATCCTGCTCCAATAACAGGAGAGTCTCCCACACGACCCCTCATTTTAAAACCAGCACCACTCGTGGTACAACTTCCACTTAAATTACCAAAACGATCTAATGCCACCATTCCAATGGTATCATGATTCCATTCTCCATTGCTTAATTTATGAGGAGCCATTAAAGATGGATCTAATTGACTTAAAGTCTTTTTTCGTTCAATATTTATTACTGGTTTATATTCTGATTTTTTTAACCAACTCTCATAGGATTTTTTAGCATCATCAGACAATTGATCTGGTTCCAATTTGAATCCTTCGGCAATAGCAAATTGTTGTGCTCCTTCACCCACTAACATTACATGCGGTGTTTTTTCCATCACTCTACGCGCAACAGAAATAGGATGTTTAATTCGCTCTAAAAAAGCAACACTTCCACAATTAAATTCATGATCCATTATGGAGGCATCTAATGTTACATGACCATCTCTATCTGGATTACCACTTAAGCCCACGCAACAATTTATTTCTTCTTCTGTAATCATGACCCCATTTTCCACCGCATCGATGGATTTTCCACCCACACCCAAAACTTTCCATGCAGCCAAGTTAGCAGCCAAACCAGCATCCCAAGTGGAAGCCACTACAGGAGTAACTTTAATTGTATCATTGATAGTTGGTATAAATCCACTTAAAGTAAAACTAGTAATTCCTAAACTACTTAAATTTAAAAATTTTCTTCTGTCCATACTCATATACTATTCCATTTATATTATCAAGATACGAACAATGAGCTTATTTTAGTACTTTTAAGTATTAAATTTTTATGCAAGCAATATTCAAATTATATGGCTGGAATGTAATTAATTTCGAGCCCATTCATCAGGGATTAATCAATAGCACTTATTCTATTAAAACCGATGCAGGTGAATTTATTTTACAATCTATTAATCATAAAGTTTTCAAAAATCCAGCAGCAATAGATGCCAATATCAATGCAATTTCTACTTACTTGCAATATAATCACCCTGGTTATTTATTCACTCATTTAGTGCCTACTCAAAAAGGCAACACATTAGTAGAGTGGGAGAGTAGCTATTTTAGAGCTTTTCATAAACTAGAAGGCTACGCCTTAAGTGTATTGGACAATGAACATCAAGTGGAAGAAGCGGCGCAGCAATTCGCACAGTTTACACAAATTTTAAAACATTTTGATATTCAGTTATTACAGGACACGCTTCCTCAATTTCATGATTTAAATTTAAGGTATCATCAATTTACAGAGGCCATTCAGAAAGGAAATACAAAAAGAATTGAATCCAATAAAGAAGCCATTCAATTTCTAAAGGCAAATAATAAATACGTTACTACTTACAATCAATTTATTGAAAATAAAGAAGCTTATAAAAGAGTAACGCATCATGATACCAAAATAAGCAATGTGCTTTTTAATAAAACAAATGGAGTAGAAAAAGCCATTTGTGTGATAGATTTAGATACCGTGATGGCAGGTTTTTTTATTAGTGATATAGGCGATATGTGTCGAACTTGTTTATGCGCTGTATCAGAAGAAGAAAAGGATTTAAATAAAGTAGTAGTTGATCCATTAAAATGGGAGTCTTTGCAAAGAGGGTATTTACATTTCATGCAAGAAGAACTATCTAATTTTGAAAGGGATCACTTTTTTTTCGGAGGACAATTTATGATTTACATGCAAGCACTTCGTTTTTTAACAGACCATTTAAACAATGACCAATATTATGGTGCTAGTTATGATGGACAAAACTTAGTACGTGCTCGAAATCAAATCCAACTATTAGAACAGTACAATCAACTTTCCTAATCTATCCTAATACGCTTCATTCATAGCGAAATCAGGTTTTCTGTTTTTCCATTGGCCTCTTGTGAAATCAGGTATTTCTTGAACCTGTCCATTTTCAGCAATTGATTTTTCAGAAAGGGGAGTGATGGCATACCAGGTAGCTAGGTCATATACATCTAATTGGAAAGGCACATTTCTTTTAATACATTCTACAAAAGCATTCACGACAAAAAAGTCCATTCCGCTATGTCCAGCACCTACCGCCTCTGACTCATATTTCTTCCATAAAGGATGATCATGTTGCTTTAAATAGGCTTCTGGATTTTCCCATTGGTGTGCTTTGGGAGAAACGCCCTCTATATATAGATGTCCTGCATTTAATTGACCAGAACTAAAATCCTGCCATAATCCTTGGGTACCTTGTACTCTAAACCCTAAATTATAAGGGCGAGGAGAATTGGTGTCATGGGTAAGCAGCATGGTCTCTCCATTAATAGTTTGAATAGTGGTCGTAACCACGTCACCTAACTTGAAATTTAATTTCGCATTAGGGTGATTATCACCACCTTTAGGGTGCTCAACTATATATTTATGTAAACCTCTTGCTTTGGTACTTACCGAAGATAATCTGGTTAAAAGATTGCCTCTATTAATATCTGTCATCATCGCGATAGGACCTAAACCATGTGTAGGATATAATTCTCCGTTCCTATATAAGGAGTGATTGGTACGCCAAGCTGCTTCACTAAATCCTTTTGCCCCAAATTCTACTCCAGATTTACTATCTGAAGAGTCTGGACTATTGAATTTTACACCCCTTAAATCATGCTCATAACCCCCTTGTAAGTGTAATAATTCACCAAAAAGACCTTTTTTAACCATATTATAGACTGCCAACACGTCTCTTCTATAACATACATTCTCTAAACACATTACTGGAACACCTGCTTTTTCGCTAGCATTGACTATATCCCAACAATCTGATAATTTAATGGCCCCACATACCTCAACTCCCGGGATAACACCGTTTTTTATTGATTCTAAGGCTTGTGGAATATGCCATTCCCATGGGGTAGCGATAACAACCGCATCCATATCACCACGCTTTAATAGGTTTATATAGTCTTCATTTCCCTTTTTATATTCAACTGCAGCTGGACGGCCTGTATCTTTTAGTATCTTTTGTGCATCGGCTAGCATTCTTGGATCAGGGTCGGCAAAAGCTACAATGATCGTGTCTTTACGTTGGCAAAGCATATCTATATGACTTTGTCCACGATATCCAGTACCAATAATACCTATTCGAACTACGTCTTTTTTAACACTTGATTGAGCCTTGATAAACTTAGGAGTTAACCCAATTGCCATAGAAGTTAATCCGGCATCTTGTACAAATTTTCTGCGACTTAAATGGTTTGCCATTTGATAATGAGTTTAGATATACAAAATACTAATTAAACCTGAATAATAGATAGAACTAATCCATGTTTGATTGATGATACTTTATTAATTAATCTTATTGAATGGATACCCTATAGAGTATGTTTTAAACCAAATTATGCATTACCATGATATACCTACATTCCTAATATATCAACTGATTTACAAGGACTTATCTTATTTTATCCAGTATTAATGCTTATAATTAACATTATGTTAAATAGATTATTGTAATCAAAATTCAGTAACTATCATATAGCCTTATCATACCTATTCCTTGATGATTCAAATTATCTTGAATATATCATTCTTCCCCATCAATACTATTTGTTTACTAAAAGAATTCAATGATCTAAATAATTATAATGTATTAGTTACAATTTGAGCAAAAAAAATCCCGAGTTATTCGGGATTTTTAAGATTGTTTTATGATTTAACTATTGATATTTATCGTGTAATTTATCATAAACATTATACTTTGCGTCAAATTCATCAGAGGCTTTTTGATCCTTTCCTCTTGTTTTATCCCTTTTAAATCCATACAAATTAGCTAAGAAATCGACTGATCTAGAAGCCACAGCTTTCTCTGATCTATCTAGCTTTTCTTTGTCTTTAATTACTTCAAAAGATTTTTCAATCCATTCAATAGCTGCGTCTACTTTTTCTTTAATAGGCAAATCTAAATTAGCATTTAGCTTTTTAATTGAATCAACTTGAGCTTTAAACTGCGCATCCATTGCAGCTTTTTTCTTCGGATCCTTTGAAGGTGCAGGTTTATTTGAATTTAAAGTTTGCAAAGCACGAATATTATCACTGTACTTTACATCTAATGTGGAATACTGATTATAATAACTTATGCCCACATTGAATGCTGCTGCATAGTTTTTATTGTTCATACCAAAAGCTTTTTTATAAGCTTCTGCTGCCTTTAAAATATAATTTTCACTATTTTCAGCACTTATACCTTCTGCATTTCTGCCAGTCATAAACATATCGCCAAACATTTGTAATTCCATTTCTGTCATCTTACCAGCAGCAGCAAATTCATCATACATCTTCACTTTTTCCTCCATACTCAAGTTTTTTTCAATGTACTCAGACTTATAGTCAAACCATGATTCTTTAGGATACGCTTCTTCTGATATTTTAAAATAAGTATCAAATGATGCTTTATCTTTCTTAGTTGTAAATTGCATTAATAAATAGCGATATAGATCTATATATTCTGGTGAATTAATTTTATTGTCAATTAACCTTTTATAATAAAGAATCGTTGCCTCCACATTACCCGCGTTTTGATTAGAATAACCAGCATACATAAGTGAAGTGGTATCAAATTTTTGTTTTGAAGTTGCCCATCCATTAGCAAATACAATATCACTGTAAATAACTGCTTGATCAAAATTATCAGATGCTACTTTCCAGTTTTTAGTATTAAAACCCTCTACCCCATCTTTAAAACTTTTAATGTAAACATCAAAAAATGGATCCTGTCCATTTTCTTTAGCAATGGCAAATGTGGGATCAGCTTTAATATATTCTGCTAAAGAACTCTTTATTTGATCATAGGCATCAGGAAATTTTTTAATTAATTCTGCATCTTTATTAATACCACTAAAAATACGCGATTTCCAATAAAATGCATCAGCAGTATTTTTAAGTGTTGGTTTTTTAGTCAGAATTTTTTCATATTCTGTTTTAGCACTTTCATACTTAGTTATTAGAATATTATTTTTTACTTTTTCAAACTCTTGTGCTTGTAAACTTTGAAAGGAGATTAAAATGGCTAAAAACCCGATTATTTTTTTCATACTTATCATTTTTATTATGAATTAATGCTGTTAAAGTTATATTATTTAGCTGAATAAAAACAGTTACAATTTATTCAACCACTGGATTTTCAGGTGAAGAATCTGATGCTGGCGCTTCCGGTGCAGCTGATGGTGGATTAGATTCGGCATCTAAGGAATTGGTTTCATCCATTTCTGCGACTGATTCATCTTGTTCTTCAATTTTAGAAGTAGCAGCAATTTCATCACCCTCATCTAAACGAATTAAGGTTACCCCTTGAGTTGCACGACCCGCTTCACGAATGTCTGTAATTCTTGTTCTAATGGTCACCCCTGATTTACAAGTAATTATTAAATCTTCTTTTTCTAACACATCCATGATACCCACTAAGCTACCAGTCTTCTCTGTAACATTAATAGTTTTAACCCCTTTACCACCGCGGTTGGTAATTCTGTATTCCTCAATGGCTGTTCTTTTACCAAACCCTTGTTGACTCACCACTAATATGGTACGTTCTTTATCTTCTTTATGCACACAAACTAAACCCACCACTTCGTCATTTTCATTATCTACTTCAATACCCGCTACTCCAATGGCACCACGACCTGTTGGACGCACTTTCTCCTCAGGGAAACGAATGGCCCTACCCGATTTCACAGCCATCATTACTTCGTTGTTTCCATCGGTTAAACGAGCTGCTAATAATTCATCGCCTTCGTTAATGGTAATGGCATTAACACCACTTACTCTTGGACGACTGAAATCTTCTAAACAAGTCTTCTTAATAATACCACGCTTGGTGCATAAAATGATAAAGTGATTTTGAACATATTCTTTATCATCTAACTTACGAACTTCGATAATGGCTTTTACTTTATCGTCCGGTGGAATTTGAATTAAGTTTTGAACCGCACGGCCTTTACTTGTTTTTTCTCCTTCTGGTATTTCGTACACTCTTAACCAGAAGCATCTTCCTTTTTCTGTGAAGAACAACATAGTATCGTGTGTAGAAGCGATAAATAAATGCTCTACAAAATCCTCGTCTCTAGTTTTAGTACCCATTGCTCCACGACCGCCTCTTTTTTGTTGACGGTATTCGGAAACGGCTGTTCTTTTAATATACCCTAAATGAGAGATGGTAATCACTACATCTTCTTCTTCAATTAAATCTTCCAATTTCATTTCATCTGCCAAATATTGAATCTCTGTTTTACGCTCATCACCAAACTTTTCTTTTACTTCTAATAATTCAGTTTTAATTAATTCAAAACGCAAATGCTCACTTCCTAATAATTCATTCAATGATTTTATAATCTGCATTAAATGCTCAAACTCTTCTTTAATCTTCTCGCGCTCCATACCAGTCAAACGTTGCAACCTTAATTCCAAAATAGCTTTGGCTTGGATATCAGAGATTCCCCAACCTGCTGTCATTAAACTTTCTTTTGCTGCTTCTGGATTGGCAGAGTTTCTAATTAAACGAATCACTTCATCTAAATGATCCAATGCAATTAAATACCCTTCTAAAATATGAGCACGCTCTTGTGCTTTTCTTAATTCAAACTTTGCACGACGTATTACTACTTCCATTCTAAATTCAATAAACTCACTTACTAAATCGCGTAAGTTTAAAATTTTAGGACGGCCTTTACTTAAAGCCACATTATTAATACCGTAACTAGTTTGTAACTCGGTAAACTTAAATAATTGATTGATGATCACTTGTGCCACAGCATCTTTACGAAGTTCAATTACTATACGAGTTCCTTCGCGTTTGTTGCTCTCGTTATTCACGTGGGTAATGCCATCAATCGTTTTATCTACTACTAACTGACCAATACGATCAGTTAAATTATCTCTGTTAACTTGGTAAGGAATTTCATTGATTACGATTAATTCTCTACCATTTGCTTTAGTTTCTACATTACATTTTCCACGCAAAACCACTCTACCACGTCCTGTCATTAAACCTTGCCTCACCCCTTCCATTCCATAAATCACACCCCCAGTTGGGAAATCGGGTGCTTTCACATATTGCATCAATTCTTCTACTGTAATGGCATTATTATCGATATAAGCAATACAACCATCTACTACTTCATTCAAGTTGTGTGGCAACATATTGGTAGCCATCCCTACGGCAATACCTGAAGATCCATTCACTAATAATTGAGGAATACGAGTAGGTAATACAGAAGGTTCTTCTAAACTATCATCAAAGTTTAATTGGAAATCAACGGTGTCTTTTTCCAAATCATCCAACATGGCTTCAGAAATCTTTTGCAATCTGGCTTCTGTATAACGCATAGCAGCTGGGGGATCCCCATCTTGGTTTCCAAAATTACCTTGGCCATCTACTAATTTATAACGCATGGTCCATTCCTGTGCCATACGCACCAATGTATCATAAATTGCACTATCACCATGGGGGTGAAATTTACCCATCACTTCCCCCACAATACGAGCCGATTTTTTATAGGCTTTATTACTGTTGTTGCCCAATTCACTCATGGCATATAAAACCCTGCGATGCACCGGCTTAAAACCATCACGCACATCCGGCAAAGCACGACCTACTATCACTGACATAGAATAATCTATGTAGGATGTTTTCATTTGCTCTTCAATATTCACTCTTATGACACGATCATTGTCTTGAGTTGCTTCTGTTCCTAAATTTTCGTTGATATTATCTTCCATAAGTTGTTATTTCTTTACATCAAAAAATGGTGTTTTTTTAAGTCCAAATTGATGATCTACGAAGATACCTTTTCAAGCCCTTTTTTGCTATTTTTTAGACCTAATTTTTAGCTTCATTTATCCACAGTTGTGGGTAATAAATGCTAACTTTAAAGCTCAGATTTTTAAGGACTTATACTTGCAAAAATGCGTACTGAAATTCTAATTATTGGGGCAGGCAAATCGGCCACTGTTTTAATTGAATATTTACAAAAGAAAGCAGTTGAAAACAACTGGTATATTGTATTAGCGGATGGGGATAGTAAAGTGGCAGAAACAAAATGGAATCAAGCACCTAATGGCCATGCTATTGGTGTTGATATCAATACAACAGCTGCAAGGCAAGCCCTTATTCAAAAGGCCACTGTGGTGGTTTCTATGTTACCCCCTACCTTGCATTTTTTAGTAGCACAGGACTGTTTGCTCTACTCCAAATCACTTTTTACTGCTTCTTATGTGGATGAAAATATGCTTTCCATAGCTTCCGAAATTAAAACTAAAGAACTCTTATTCTTATGTGAAATGGGATTAGATCCTGGTATTGACCACATGAGTGCCATGGAACTCATTCATAAAATTCAAGCAAAAGGAGGCCAAATTACCGGGTTTAAATCGCATTGTGGTGGATTGGTAGCCCCCGAGTCGGACAATAATCCTTGGCATTACAAAATAAGTTGGAATGCAAACAATATAATCCTTGCCGGAAAAGCAGGGGCTCTTTATTTAGAAAATGGACAAAGCAAAACAGTTCCCTATACTCATTTATTTGAAAATGCCAATAGTATAACGGTTCCTTTACATGGAATGTATTCCTATTATCCCAACAGAAATTCATTAAACTATATTGACACTTATGCATTACAAGGAGTGACTGATTTTGTAAGAACTACCTTGAGACATCCTCATTTTTTTATAGGATGGAATGCCATTGTTCAATTGGGTTTAACCAACGAAGAGATTATCCAATTAAAAGAAAACTGCAGCATTAGAGAATGGATACAGGATCATTTAGAAATAAATAAACTAAAACACTTGTATGATTCATTTATTGACAATGGAATTATAAATAGCCAATTTGACTATTTAGGTTTCAATAGAGATTCGCTTATACCTCAACATTTAAATACGTCAGCCCGAATTGTACAATGGATTTTGGAAAACAAATGGAAGTTGGAACCTGCTGACAAAGACCTAGTGGTAATGATGCATGAAATTAACTATACCCTTAATGGTCAACATTATTTAGTACAAAGTAGTATGACACAAAAAGGAAAAGATGCCAACCATACCGCCATGGCGACCACAGTCGGTTTACCCTTAGCGATGAGCGTTTGTAGTTATTTAAAAGGCTTAATACCTTTAACTGGCTTACTTATCCCTACACACCCTTCTATTTACACGCCCATTCTAAAAAGTTTAGCAGAAGAAGGCATTGTGTTTCATGAAATAACAATAACCCTATAGCTGCTTAATAATTATTTTTCGTTCCAAATATCAATGCCTGAAATTTCCCATGCACTTAATGAAGCAGGAATACACCCTATCTCATTTAATTCATCTAAAAAATCTTTTATGGAAAAAGCTTTGTTGAGTAATTCATTTCTTTTTGCCACTTCTGCCATCGCATTTTCTAATAAATATTTACCAACGATATAACTAGAACCATAACCTGGTTGCCTCATAAATAAATGTTGTTCAAATAGAAGTAATTTCTTTTCAGTTTTCATCCATCCCCTTGGGGTAAAGTTTGAATGTATTTTACCCGCTTCTTCCATAGTAAGCATATTGGCATGTGCATACAAAGAACCAAGACCACGGGCAGCTCTTTGAGCCAACATAATGTAAACAATTTCTTTCACCCTTGGATTGTCGTCATACAAACCAGCCTGCATAAAGGTTTCTTCAACAGTGGTAGCTAATCCTTCATTTCTAGTATCAAATAAATTATATAATAAAGGGGAGCGTCTAATTTCATTTTGATTGTGCTCTATATCCATTCTTGCTAATTCAAACCAATGATAAAAATGTGAATAAAGAGGTCTTGGATCATAAGCTGCAGTAATTTGAAAAAAGTTACGTTTTTC
>CANHOY010000041.1 GCA_947462495.1 Bacteroidota bacterium | reverse complement strand
CAGCATGAAGATAAACAAAACTATTTTCACTAATTTAGCTGTAATTTCAATGCCTTGAGTAGTATAAAAAAATTAGCCAGTCAAACCGCATGGTACGGACTTAGCTCTATTGCAGCTAGGTTTATTAGCTATTTGCTGGTACCCTACCTAACCTATAAGTTTACGGAATCGGCCTACGGTGAAATGTCCATTGTATATTCCTTTATCCCTTTTTTAAATGTAATTGTTACCCATGGCATGGAGACTGCTTATTTTAAATTTGGCAGCAAAGAGAATGAAGAAAAAATATACCACACCAGTAGCTTTTCGATGATGATGGTGACCGCTGTGGTGCTCATGGTACTTATAAAATTTAGCGCCCCCATCGCCCAACTTTTACAAATTACAGCACACCCAGAATATATTACTTTAATGGCATGGGTAGTTGGATTAGACGCTTTGGCAACCATCCCCTTTTCCAGATTAAGATTAGAAAGCAAACCGAAGAAATTTGCCTTTATAAAAATAGGCGGCATCTTACTTAACATTTTTGCTACCTATTATTTTATAAGTATGCTGCCTAATTATATTCAACTACATCCTACTAGCATGCTTGCTTCTTGGTACAAACCAGATTGGGCTGTGGGGTATGTTTTGTTAGCAGGTATTGTGCAAAATGTTTTTGTTTTATTGTTACTGAAAAAAGAAATCGGCGCCCTTCGCTTTTCCTTTGATTTTGATTTATGGAAGCAAATGATGCTGTATTCACTCCCATTAATTTTAGTAGGATTTGGCGGCATGATCAATGAAACTTTTGATCGTATTATGTTAGGCTGGTGGGCCCCCGGCGGCTCACCTGAAGCCAACAAAGCCATCGTTGGTATTTACAGTGCTTGTTATAAATTATCTATACTCATTACTATTTCGGTGCAAGCTTTTAGAATGGGTGCAGAGCCTTTTTTCTTTAAGCAAGCACAAATGGATAATGCCCCAAAAATCTATGCAAGGGTGATGAAATTTTTTGTAATTACCTTATGTATCATGTTTTTAATGGTGGTGCTTTATTTAGATATATGGAAAGAGTTCATTCGCAATCCCGCCATGTACGTGGGTTTGAGCGTAGTACCCATTTTATTAATAGCCAATATGTTTTTAGGCGTGTATTATAATTTAAGTATTTGGTATAAGTTAAGTAATAAGACCATGGCCGGTGCTTGGATTACCATTTTAGGCGCTGTGATTACTTTGACCATTAACTTTTTAGCTATTCCTTACTTTAGTTATATGGCTAGCGCCTGGGCTACTTTTTTCTGTTATGGAACTATGATGTATGTAAGTTTTAAATGGGGGCAAAAAGTATATCCCATCCCATATGCTACTAAAAAATTGATTGCTTATTTTGTTATTACTTTATTACTGTATGGTATTTATTTAATCGTTCTATACTTTACGTTAAATAAAAATATAAGACTTGGCATCGCCACATTTGAACTCATCGCTTTTGTTGCTTTTGTTGCAAGAATAGAAAAGAAAGAATTAAAATCGCTTTTGCAAAAAAAAGAGCAGCTAGCTAATTAAAATAAATATTTCATTCAAATCATTCCCAATTAACCATGGCCGAAGATTTAACAATTGCACAAGGAGATAAAAAAGCACAATACGAATCGCTACTTCCTCAAATTCAAGGTTTACTTACGGGTGAGCCCAATTTAATTGCCAACTTGGCCAATATTGCTGCTGCTTTAAAAGAACAATTCAATTGGTTTTGGGTAGGCTTTTATTGGGTAATAGATGATGAATTGGTATTGGGCCCTTTTCAAGGACCAGTGGCTTGTACCAGAATCAAAAAAGGAAGAGGAGTTTGTGGCACCGCTTGGGAAAAAGCAGCTACCATCATTGTGGAAGATGTTGAAAAATTTCCTGGCCATATCGCTTGCAGCAGTTTATCTAAATCTGAAATAGTGGTGCCCGTTTTTAAAGATGGAAAAGTTACGGGTGTGTTGGATGTGGATAGTAGCGACTTATCCCAATTTGATGCCATCGATCAAGTTTATTTAGAAAAAATAGTGGCTTTGATTGTATAGCCCTTTTAAAAATTGGACATTCATAATAAAAAATAAATTAAGTTTGCACCCCCTAAGCGGATGTGGCGAAATTGGCAGACGCACTAGACTTAGGATCTAGCGCCGTGAGGCGTGTGGGTTCGACCCCCTCCATCCGCACCAAGCATTTAAAGCCCCCCGATGATTCGAGGGGCTTTTTTTCATATAATTGACTGTTTTTTAGGTGTAAAAACCTACCTTTGCCCCCCCTTAAACCTTAGAATTTACTAGAAAAAAAAGAATATGGCAACCATAAAAAGAGACAATATTGGGCTTTTAAATGACAAGCTTACTGTTCACTTGACCAAAGAGGACTATTTCAATGGCTTTGAAACAAGCCTAAAAAAGCATGCTAAAACAGCTAACATCCCTGGATTTAGAAAAGGAATGGTACCTGCTGGGCTTATCAAAAAAATGTATGGCCAATCGGTGTTTTCTGATGAAATCCTTAAAAAGGTAGAAACTGAATTAAATCAATACTTGACCAATGAAAAAGTAGAAATTTTTGCTCAGCCCCTTCCATTGGATGCACAAATTGCAAATTTAGATGTGAATGCACCAGGTAATTATGATTTTGCTTTTGAAATTGGTTTAAAGCCAGCATTCCAATTGAATATAAAAGACATTAAAGTAAAACGTTACCAAGTAAAAGTAACCGATGAAATGATTCAAAACGAAGTGGATAGAATTCAAACGCGCAATGGTAAAATGACCGATCCAGAAGTGGTGGAAAGCGAAGAGAATGTAATTAATTTAACTTTTACTGAAACAGATAAAGACGGCGTTGATGTGGAAGGCGGAATTACTAAAGATAATTCTTTATTGATTAAATATTTTGCAGAGAAAACTAGAAAGCAATTGATGGGCAAGAAAAAAGAGGACACCTTAGTTGTTCAATTGAAGAAAGCTTTTGAAGAGAAAGAATTAGAGATCATTGTGGGTGATTTAGGTATTTCAAAAAATGATAGCGATAAATACTTTAAATTGCTGATAACCAAAGTGGGCTTGATTGAAAAAGCACCATTAGATGAAACTTTATTTTTAGCCACTTACCCTAATCAAGCTATCAAAAATGAAGAAGAATTTAGAGCAGCGTTAAAAAAAGACATCGAGGGTCATTACGAACAACAAGCGAAAAATCAAATTCATGATCAAATTTATCATCATTTGATAGACCATACTAAAATGGAATTTCCAGTTCCTTTCTTAAAACGTTGGTTACAAAAAGGTGGCGAAAAACAAAGAACAGAGGAAGAAACCGAAAAAGAATATCCTGTTTTTCAAGACCAACTAAAATGGACTTTAATTAGCAGTCAATTAACCATCGATCATAAAATTGAAGTAGTTGCAGAAGATTTAAAAAACTTTGCTAAACAACAATTGATGAGCTATATGGGTCCTCAAATGGGCGCCCTTGGCGACAACGATCAATGGTTGGAAGATTATGCAGTTAGAATGATGCAGGACAGAAAATTTGTGGAAGACAGTTACCAAAGAATTAGTACTGAAAAAATGTTTAGCGCTTTAGAAACCGAAGTGCAAGCTAAGGATGAAGCCATTGAAGCAGAGAAATTTGCCGACATGCTGAACCATCACCACCACTAAGTTTCATTGATTATCAATACATTTTGGCTTTAAATTGGCCTAAAGGGAGCAAAGTTTGGCACCCTTTTTGTAGTTCCTTTGGGTACAAGGATTTACCTTTACTTACTGAAAATTGAAAATATGAACCTAGGACATGAATTTGAGCAGTATGCTATTAAGCATAAGGGTATTGGTAGCAATACACTACATCAATACAAAAAAAGTGTGACCAATCTAACCCCTTATATCATTGAGGAGCGTCCGATGAATGTGGCCAGTATGGATGTATTTAGTAGATTGATGATGGACCGTATTATATTTTTAGGAGAAGGCATCAATGATTATGTAGCCAATATCGTTACCGCTCAATTGCTTTTTTTAGAAAGCACCGATCGCACGAAGGATATTCAAATGTATATTAATAGCCCAGGCGGAAGTGTTTATGCAGGCTTAGGTATTTACGATACCATGCAATTTATTAGTCCCGATGTAGCCACTATTTGTACAGGAATGGCAGCAAGTATGGGCGCTATCTTATTGTGTGCAGGAGTAGAAGGAAAAAGAACAGCATTAAAGCACAGTAGAATTATGTTGCACCAGCCAAGTGGTGCCATTGGAGGACAAGCGTCTGATATTGAAATTACTGCAAGAGAAATAAAGAAATTAAAAGGTGAGTTGTATGAAGTGATTGCACATCATACCCATAAGGATGTTGAAACCGTTGGGAAAGATTGTGATAGAGACTTTTGGATGACCGCCGCAGAAGGCAAGGAATATGGATTGGTAGACGAAGTACTTTTAACCAACCCAAGAAAATTAAAAAAATAACAATACTGATCAATTATATTTTATGATAGTCAACAACAGCTATTTAATGGAGGAAGAAGAAGAGCCCAAAGAAGATAAAAAAGAAGAGGCTGCCCCTAGTTTTTTAAACAAGAAGATGGAGCATCTTTTTTTTGAAAAAAGAGCCATTTATTTATGGGGCCCTGTAGACGATAAATCGGCCAAAGACATTGTCAATAAACTAATTTTATTAGATGCCGATAAACCTGGCGCCGATATAAAATTTTATATCAATAGTCCAGGTGGTGTGGTGACTAGCGGTATGGTGATGTACGATACCATTAAACTAATTAAAAGCCCGGTGCATACTATTTGTATGGGACTCGCTGCAAGTATGGGATCAATTTTACTAAGTGCTGGCGAAAAAGGCAAGCGTACTATTTTCCCCCATGGCGAAGTAATGATTCATCAACCAAGTATTGGTGGTTACTTCCAAGCCAATAGTGCCGACATTGAAATTCATGCTGAGCAAATTCGCAAGACCAAAGAATTAGGTGCTAAAATATTAGCTGATAATTGTGATAAAACAGTAGCTCAAATTATGAGCGACTTTGATAGAGATTATTGGATGAACGCAAAGGAAGCGGTAGCTTATGGCATTGTAGATAAAATTGCCAAGGCACTTTAAAAAATAAAAAATGGCTAAAACAGGAACGGTACATTGTTCATTTTGTGGTCGCAACCGGGATGAGGTTAAAATACTTATTGCTGGTACCGACGGGCACATTTGTGAAAACTGTATCGAGCATGCGCATGAAATTATTCAAAAAGAATTTCATCAGAAAAAAGCGGAGGGCAAAGCCGGTACTTTAAAAGTACAAAAACCAATGGCCATTAAAGCCTTCATGGATCAATACATTATTGGTCAAGATGAGGCTAAAAAAATATTATGCGTTGCGGTGTACAATCATTTTAAGAGAATTAATTTACCAGTAACTACCAAAAACGAAGTGGAGATTGAAAAAAGTAATGTGATTATGATTGGCGAAACAGGAACGGGTAAAACCTTGTTGGCTAAAACCATTGCCAAACTTTTGAATGTTCCTTTTGCCATTGTAGATGCGACTGTTTTTACAGAAGCGGGATATGTAGGAGAAGATGTAGAGAGCATGCTTACTCGGTTATTACAAAACTGCGATTATGATGTAGAAGCAGCACAAAGAGGTATTGTATATATTGATGAAATAGATAAAATTGCGCGTAAAAGTGATAACGCCTCTATTACGCGTGACGTAAGTGGAGAAGGGGTTCAACAAAGCTTATTGAAAATGTTGGAAGGTACCGATGTATTAGTACCTCCTCAAGGTGGTCGCAAGCATCCCGATCAAAAAATGATTAAAGTGGACACTAAAAATATATTGTTTATTTGTGGCGGCGCTTTTGACGGCATTGATAAAATTATTGCACGTCGTATCAATACCAACGCCATTGGATTTAGTGTCAATAAAGAGGAACAAGAATTACAACGTAAAAATTTATTACGTTTTGTTAATGCACAAGACATTAAAAGTTTTGGTCTGATCCCTGAGTTGTTGGGACGTTTACCTATTATTACTCATTTGGAGCCATTAGATGCGGCCACTTTAAGAAGCATTTTAACAGAACCCAAAAATGCACTCATCAAACAATACACTCAATTGTTTGCCATTGAGAAAATTAAATTAACGATAGCCCCTGAAGTTTTTGAATTCATTGTTGAAAAAGCAATGGAGTACAAATTAGGTGCTAGAGGACTTCGTAGTATTTGTGAGTCCTTATTTACCAATGCGATGTTTGAAATGCCTGGCACTAATATTACCGAGTTTAATGTGACCCTGGAATATGCTCAAGCCATGTTCAATAAAAGCAAATTAAGTAAGCTGAAAGCTGCTTAATTTTAACTAATAATTTTATTATCCCTAATTAAAATGAGTAAAATGCAAGAACTAATTGATCGTCTGGTAAAGGAAGCCAATGTTACACCTGAACAAGCTAAACAATCTATTGAAACCATTGCCGCTTTTGTAAAAGAAAAGTTCCCGATGTTGGGTGGTGCAGTTAATCAAATATTTAAAGCTGGTAAATAGGTAAATTATTTCGGCTACCCATTCCTATAAATGCAAATCCCGTCCAAACTACTAAGAACGGGATTTTTAGCAAGCAATCGTTTATTGAGGAGCTAAATCCTTTAGTAATCTAATTGTATTTTCTTATAATTTCAAAAAATACAACCTATATTATTAAACGTACAACCGATTGTTATTTTTTTAACAAAACTCATTCAATTATAATTTTATTTTTTAACCATAGGGCTTGACTTTCTGTTAAATCAAATTCAATGATAAGCTCCCTCCACCCTATCTTTCCTCCATGCTCTTTCTTATAGCGTAACAACTGTTTTATTTCTTTGTCTTGAAATAAACCGAGTGTTTTCCACTGATCAAAAGTCATCGAATTGGCCACCCAAGTACTTTCCAATTTCTTTTTTACCATTAAATGCGGCCTTAATATTTGAAAAACACTATCGGTCATTCCATATACTTTGCTTATTTGATATATGGTGTGGAAACCACCTAGGTATTGCTTGTATTGTAGCAATCTTTCAATTATCTTTTTTGATAATTTAGTTTGAGCCTCCCACTCCAATGCTGTTGCTTCATTGATATCTATTGTCCATCCAATATCTTTATAACGACTCTTCCCATTTAAGAAGTATCCATTTGATTTTCCATATACATTAGATCTATAGCGATTCCATTGATACTGCTCCCCTTTTTCTTTATTTGGAATACTTACATAGGGCATTAATTTTTCGACGAGCTCTTTTTTTAACCCATACCAATGTCCCAAATCTTCTTTGTGGTAAAACCGCCCACCCTTATTTCTATAACGGAGTAAGGTACTTATTTGCCGGGGCGGAATACCCAATAACAAAGCATGCGCACTATCTATGCTATTGGGATCAAAATTAAATAAAACATATTCCTTTTGGTCCTTATTTTGTTTTTCTTTAAGCATTGACTTTGGCAATAGCCAACTAATTACTATACTTAAAAGCAATATCAACCCTAATACAATGATTCCCTTCTGCTCTTTAATGGAAAATAAAAAATAGGACTTCCAATGATCTCGCATGTTAAAATTTAACACTAGATACAACCATTGTTAATTAGAATAACAAGTATAAATACTTGGAATGAATAAAGGAAAAATTATTATTAAATGGAAAACTGAAGGCCATCATAAGCCAACCGAACCCCTTTAGGCAAATTAGATTCTACTTGCTGGTGCAAGCCTATTTGATGACTAAAATGAGTCAAATACACCTGAGGTATGTCTAATGGTTTTATAATTTCCAAGGCTTGTTCTAAATTATAATGCGTCGGATGGGTTTCTTTTCTAAGTGCATTTAAAATGAGCATCTTAGAGCCTTTTATTTTTTCAATTTCTGCAGCCGGGATAAAATTAGCATCTGTGATATAAGTAAAGTCGCCCATCCTAAAACCCAAAACGGGCATTTCTCTGTGCATGACTTGAATGGGTTGAAACGGAATATCACCAATTGTAAATGGATCCTGCCCAATGGTAATTAATTCCATTTCGGGAAGGCCTAGGTCTTTGTCTTTTTCAAATGCATAATAAAAATCACGCTTAATAGCTACTTGAGTTATTTCATTAGCATAAATGGGCATCGATTTCTTTGAAAAAAAATTAAAAGGTCTAATATCGTCTAAGCCAGCATAATGATCGCGGTGCGGATGGGTAAATACAATCGCATCTATTTGAGTGGTTTGCGTGCGCAACATTTGGTACCTAAAATCGGGTGTGGTATCTATGACTACCGTCGTCGTTTTACTTTGAACTTTAATGCTGGTTCTTAACCTTTTATTTTTGGCATCTGTGGAGGTACAAACAGCACAATCACATCCAATGAGTGGAACCCCAGTGCTGGTGCCCGAACCTAAAATGGTAATGTCTAACAAAGTATAAAATATTTACAGGAAACTATTCTTGCCCCAATAGGAACTATGCTTCCGTTAAAGAAAGTCGTTTTACTTCGGTATACAATTTTTGAGAATCGTGGGTCAGTTTATCAAAATGAATATCTAAAATAGGTATCAATTCTAATAAAGTATTAATGCGGGCCTCTAAGTTCAAAAACTTATTCAACACTACAATTCTTTTGGCTTCCAATAAACACCAGCCACTTTGAAAATTGCCTCTTTCATAGCGAACTACAAAATCTGATTCACCTAAAATATCTTCTAATTTATCTAAAGTAGTTTGAGTCAATTTCATATTAAGCATTGATTTTTAGTGTAGTAAGTAACACTACAAAGATAGTTTTTTGTTTTGCCGCTCATTTAAATATAAGCGCAGAGTTATTCACATTTCGTACCTTTGTGAACACAAATTACCTATGGCTTTTACACATCGAAAAATTATCAATGACCCCGTGCATGGTTTTATTACCATCAATGATCCATTAATTTTTGAATTAATCAATCATCCATTTTACCAACGTCTGAGAAGAATTCAGCAAATGGCTTTGGCACAGCTAGTTTACCCAGGCGCAGTGCATACCCGTTTACATCATTCTTTGGGGGCTTACCACTTAATGTGTATTGCTATTAATGAGCTTACCGATAAAGGCATTGAAATTACCAAAGAAGAAGCGCAGGCTGCAAAAGTGGCTATTTTATTACACGATATTGGACATGGCCCATTTTCCCATGCCTTAGAAAATATATTACTAAAAGGAGTGAGCCATGAAGATCTATCCTTGCTCATCATGCAGCATCTTAACGAAGCACCCAACGAAATTCTAAAAGGAAAGCTAAATTTAGCCATACAAATCTTTACCAATCAATACCCTAAAAAGTTCTTGCATCAACTCATTAGCGGACAGCTAGATGTAGATAGATTGGATTATTTATCGAGAGATAGTTTTTTCACAGGAGTAAGCGAAGGCGTGGTGGGTTATGAGCGCATCTTAAAAATGCTTACGGTACACAACAACGAATTAGTAGTAGAAGAAAAAGGAATAAATAGTGTAGAGAAATTTTTAATGTCTCGCAGATTAATGTATTGGCAGGTTTACCAACATAAAACAGTGGTCGCTTCTGAAAATATGTTGGTGAAAATTATTGAGCGTGCTCAGCTACTATTTCAACAAAAAGAGGAAGGCGTAAAAACGGGAAGTATTTTGGATTATTTTTTAGGCGAATTCAATGGCGATTTAAAAAATATAAATTTAAATGCTTACTGCCAATTAGACGATACCGATATCTTATTTGCCATCAAACAATGGCAACACCATCAGGACCCTGTCTTATCTTTATTGTGTAATCGACTGTTGAATCGACAAGGCTTTAAATGCATTATGCAATCCGATCCTATTTCAAATAAACAATGGGAAGAAGCTTATCAATTGGTAAAATCAAAATTCCCTTTTGAGGACAAAGACCTAGCCTTTTTATGCTTTAAAGGCACAGCCAGTAATACCCTGTACAAGAATGACAATGAAACCATTAAAATTTTGCTAAAATCGGGCGAAATCACGTCTATTTCGCAAATTCAAAACGCTTTAATCATTGAAAGTCTTTCTGCACCGGTTAAAAAATTTTACATTTGCTTACTTAAAGAATAAGCCCCCAATTCAAATAATTACACATGCTATCATTTAGTGCCCAACAGATTGCTTTGATGATT
>CANHOY010000040.1 GCA_947462495.1 Bacteroidota bacterium | reverse complement strand
CTTGTTTCCCATTAAAGTTCAAAAAAGCAAGGCCGATCCTACAATGGAATACATGAATTATGAACCTAGGGAAGATCTTTGCAAAGCGGCTTGCAGCTTAGGGGTTAAACTAAAAGTGCCTGCCTATGTATTTTTAAAGGAATCCATTGTTAGAAAGTATGGGGAAACTTTTTATGAAGCACTGGAAGCTTCTGCAAAACATCTTAAGAATAAATAACTATTTTTGTCCCAATGGAAAACATCTTCGCCAAATCTTTTCTTACTAAAAGCAATGCCAAAGCAGTTGACTTGGAGCATAGAAAAAAAATCAATTTTAATATTGGCAAGTACAATGCTGTTGTTCCAAAAGGGAAGGAGCAATTTACTGATTTGGAAAGAGTGAGAGAAATGGCTAAAAATAGAAAATGGGAAGCTGTTGAACATTTAGATACTTACTTATTGCAATTTGAAGAGCAGCTTACAAAACGAGGAGGCCAGGTTTTATGGGCGGAGGATGCCGAACAAGCTTTGAATTTTATTGGTGAAATATGTGCTGAAAAAAAATGCCGTTCTATTGTGAAAAGCAAAAGCATGGTAACCGAAGAAATTCATTTAAATAATTATTTAGAATCAATTGGTATTGAAAGTGTGGAAACAGATTTAGGAGAATACATTCAACAAATGGATGGAGAAGCCCCTTACCATATTGTTACGCCAGCCATGCACAAGAGTAAGGAAGATGTGGCGAAATTATTCAATGAAAAATTAGGCACCGATATTAATTTAACCCCAGAGGAATTAACCTTGGTGGCTAGAAAAAATTTAAGAGATAAATATGTGCAAGCTGAAATTGGTGTAACGGGTGCCAATTTTATTATTCCAGATATTGGTGGTATTGCGCTTACCGAAAACGAAGGCAACGCTCGACTTTCTGCTTCATGGCCTAAAACACATATCGTAATTGTAGGTATTGAAAAAGTTATTCCTTCAATCACTGACTTGGGCTTATTTTGGCCGCTATTGGCCACTTTTGGAACGGGGCAACAAGTAACAGTCTACAATAGTATTATTTCTGGTCCTAGACAAGCTGATGAAACGGATGGTCCAGAAGAGATGATCGTTATTTTATTAGACAATGGACGCACTGATTTGCTAGCCAATGCAAAAAGTAGAGAGGCTTTGTATTGCATTCGCTGTGGTGCTTGCTTAAATGCATGCCCAGTTTATAAAAACATTGGAGGTCATTCTTACGACACTACGTATAGTGGCCCTATTGGAAGTGTGATTACACCTCATTTAAGAGGCATGCACGATTACAAACATTTAAGTTATGCATCAAGTTTATGCGGTAATTGTACCGAAGTTTGTCCAGTGCGCATCAACTTACATGATTTGTTATTAGATAACAGAAAGCAATCGGTTGAAGGGGGTGAAAGTAGTTTTACTGAAAATTTTGCTTGGAAAATTTGGAAACAAACTTCGATGAGTCGAAATTTAATGAATCAAGGAACGGCTCCGATAAAAAATTGGGTCATCAATAAAATGTTTAAAGGTTGGAGCAATCAACGTGCGCCTTTAGAGTTTCCCAACAAAACTTTTAATCAACTTTACAAAGAAGGGCGTAGAAACTAGAGTCTACATGCCATCTGCATCTGCCATGGCTTCCACTGGGTCCTTCTGACTTTTCAAACTATTGTTTACCAAGTAGACACCCACTAATGTTGAAATGGTTCCAATAATATTGTTGAAAGACATTTTTTCATTCAGTAATAAAGAGCCTACCCAAATGGCTACAATGGGATTTACATAAGCATATAAACTGGCAATGGCTGGCTTTAAATGTTTCATGCTATATACAAAAGCTACAAAGGATAGCACCGATCCGCCCAATACCATATAAGCCAAAATACCCCAGGTTTTAGCAGGAATTTCATGGAGGGGAATGTAATTTCCAGTGAATAGTGTAATTAAACCCATAGTCATCGAGCTAATTAACATTTGCCATCCTATAGAATAGTAGGGATTGATATCGATTTTATTTCTAGACATGATAATGGAACCTACGCTCCAGGTAATCATAGCGAACAAAGACAATCCTACTCCAAATAAATAATGAGTACCATGCATTTGTAAACTGTCTTTGTAAAAAATAAATAGAATGCCTAATAGGCCCAAAAACAATCCCAGTAAGGTTTGTGGTGTTATTTTAATGGCTTTAAAATAATATCTTTCAATCAACACCACCGATAGCGGGTATAGTGCAGCAATTAACGCGGCTAAACCACTGGTGATAAATTGTAAACCATAAGTAGCAATTCCATTGGAAGAAACAAACATCAAAAATGCCATGGGAATCAACCAAGCAAATTGCTTTTTAGTAGGTAATTTTTGACCCATGAATAAAAAGAAAACTACATAAATGGTGCCACCCATTAACTGGCGAATGCTGGCTAGTTCAAAAGCAGGTACATGTGCAACCCCCATTTTACTTGCGACCCAGGTAGTACCCCAAACTACACTGGTAATGGTTAAGGCGAGGTATGCTTTTTTTTGACTGGACATGTTTTCGGTTGCCCGATTTATTTCTTTTCCTAATGTTTGAAATGTCTCAATTGAGTCATCACCATCGCTAAACCATTGGCTTGACAATAGGCGACGCTATCTTTATCTCTTACAGAACCACCTGGTTGTATATAAGCTTGTATTCCTTGTTCATGTGCTATTCTTACACAATCATCAAAGGGGAAAAATGCATCCGATGCTAAAGTAGCTCCATTTAAATCAAAACTAAATTGCTTGGCTTTTTCTATGGCATGTCTTAAAGCGTCTACGCGACTTGTTTGTCCGCAGCCCTTGCCCACCAATTGTTTATTTTTTATTAATGCGATGGCATTACTTTTTAAATGCTTGCAAATAATATTTCCGAAAGTTAAATCTTCTTTTTCTGCAGGGGTACATGGTCTTGCGCCTACTTCCTCCCATTGCGTGTAATTGCCATGATCTAATCCTTGCTCTAAGGTTCCATTTAAAATAGACTTCTTTTGACTTGGATTAAAAGCAACGCCTGGCTTAAGTTGTAACAATACTCTGTTTTTCTTAGTGGTTAAGATAGCCAATGCTGCAGGTTCAAAAGCAGGGGCAATCAAAACTTCAAAAAATAATTCTTGAATGGCTTCGGCAGTAGCGGTATCAACGGTTGCATTGGTTACGAGTACTCCACCAAATGCACTTTCAGGATCCCCTGCTAAGGCAGCTTTCCAACTTTCGAATACCGTGTTTCTTTGGGCCACTCCACAAACATTGGTATGTTTAATAATAGCAAAACTAGTTTTAGGTAATTCGCCAATAAGTGCAATGGCAGCGTCTACATCCACTAAATTATTATAAGACAATTCTTTTCCATGCAATTGGCTAAACCAATTTTCTAAATGGCCATAAAAAGTAGCTACTTGATGTGGATTTTCTCCATACCTTAATACTTTTCCTGGATTAAAATAATCACTAATCGCAATATCATAATGCATTACTACTTCAAAAGCTTTTGCTGCAAAAGCCTTTCTTTGTTCTAGTTGAGTAGTTCCTTTTTGTTGAATTAGGATATTGTTTAATTGGGCATAATCGTCTTTGGCAGCTATTACCACTAAGTCTCTAAAGTTTTTAGCAGCAGCACGAATCATAGAAGGACCGCCAATATCTATTTTTTCAATAATCAACTTTTCTTCATCTGTACTTTTTAAAGTTTCTTCAAATGGGTATAGATCCACAATTACTAAATCTAATTCAGGAATTTTATACTGCTCCATTTCATTCAAATCTTGTTGCTCATACCTTCTTCCTAATATACCACCAAAGATGGAAGGGTGTAGTGTTTTTACTCTGCCACCTAAAATCGAAGGGTAGCCGGTAACGGTTTCAACACCAATACAAGGGATGCCTAAATCTTCTAAAAATTTTTGTGTTCCGCCTGTTGAGTAAATAGTAATGTTTTGTGCTTGTAAAGTTTTTGCAAGAGGTTCAAGGCCGTCTTTGTAAAAAACTGAAATGAGCGCCGATTTGATTTTCTTTTCCATAATCAAAGGTACTATCTTCTACATTTTTTATAGGCGCAGCTTTTCCACAAAAACTAAACCAGACTGAATAACTTTAGTAGCCTGTAACCAACTATAAGGACAAGTAGGTATAGTAGGTAATGGGCATGTTTTTTATCTAGCCATTTGTAGACTAACCATAAAACTGCATAATATAGAGCTATTTGAATTGGACCAAAATGAACTTGAATACTACTACTGATGGGCTGCTCATAAAAATAGCGGATGCATGCGTTGATCCATAAAATAAAGCCTTCAATCCAGTGACCCATGATAAAAGAGAGGTTTACTACTGATGGGCATATTACTAAAATGACTAAGCTATATAATAAGATATTGCTTAAAGGGACCATGATAAAATTACTTACAATAACAAGGGTAGCTATTTGGTGAAAGTGATAAATCAAAATAGGAAGAGTCATTAATTGTGCTGCGATACTTACACATAAATTACTCCATAAAAAAGACAATAAAGGATTGTCCATGGGTAACATTTTATTTAATAAAGGGTAAAATAAATGAATGCCTATCACCGCAGCGTAGGACAATTGCAAGCCTATATTTTCTATATTGTTCACATCAAAAAATAATAATATCAAGATGCCACCAGCAATAGTGTTGAGTGTATAATTACTTTGCTGTAAAAATTTACCTATAAAATAAATACTAAAAAATACACTTGCTCTAACAATGGAAGGACTGCCAAATGCCATTAAAGTATACAGCCAGACGCCTGCTAATACCATCACTAACTCAAGCAGCAAATAAATTTTTCTTCTTGGCATCCATTGAGTGATACGAGTTAAATTTTTAAAAATAATTTCTAAATGCATTCCACTAATGGCAACAATGTGAATAATGCCTAACTGTGTATAGGCCTGCAGTAGCTCTTTGTTTAAGTCAGATTTTATACCTAATAATAAAGCCAGCGCAAAACTAGTGGCCTCCTTTGAAACAATAGTGGCATTTATTTTTTTTACTACCCAATTTCGACACCATTCCACCCAGGGTTTTGGATAGGGAAGATGGATTAAATTTTTCTCTTGAGTGGCTAAATAAATAGAAGCCCCCCAGGACAATAGAATGAATAATACAAGTATACTTCTAACAAATGAGGGAATAGGTAATAGCAGGCTGCCTTGCAAAATGAGGAGTCCAATGGCTATAATTACAATGGCATAAAAAGGATAATGGCTATGGCTTAAAAATAGGGTCGCCAGGATTAAGCCTGCCATTAAGGTACCAGCAATAAATAATAAGGGATGTGCTGCTTTCCAATGGGCATTTGATTTTTCCATTGGGCATCTTACTACAAAATAGGCGAAGTTTTTTTTCGGCTACTACGCATTAAATCAATATAAGCTTAGCTCCCTATTAGAAAAATAACTAATTTCTTATGCAATTCTGGCTTATTGTTTTTCCAATACGCAATGGTTTCGGTTTTGATGTATTCGTTAGGTGCTGTAATATCTACCCCTATACAAAGTCGGGTATTGGGATGACAATTTTGTAAGATGGCTTCTAATAATTGATTGTTGCGATAAGGAGTTTCTATGAATAATTGGGTGCAGGTTCTTTTTAAGCTATCGGCTTCCAATGCTTGTATTTTATTTTTACGCTCTAAGGCGTCAATGGGTAAGTAGCCATGAAATTGAAATAAATTTCCATTCATGCCACTGGCCATTAAAGCCAATAAAATTGAAGATGGGCCAACATAAGGTTTTACCGTAGCGCCTATTTCTTGTGCAGCAGCCACCAGTAATTGACCTGGGTCGGCAATGCCTGTACAACCCGCTTCAGATAAGATACCAATATTTTTTCCTTGTTTTAATAATTGCGTGTAGGCTTTAATTTGTTCTGCTTCCACTTTATGTATTGGATACCATATATAATTGTCAATGACCATTTCTTTCCATAGCTTTTTAAAAAAACGTCTTGCTGTTTTTTCATCTTCTACAAAAAAGGCGTCACATTGTTGAATCCATTTTACAACATCAGCAGGTAAAGCTTCCCAGCCTTCTTCATGCAATACCATGGGTAATAAATAAACGGTTCCTGTTTTCATTAGGCGTTGTCTTTAACTTCTAGTGTATTTAATTGTGCGGCAATTAAAGAATAAAACGGGGCAGTGATCCAACCGATGATAGGAATAAAATGGAGTAGATAAAAAATTAGTCCATTACCAATAGGCAATCCCTTGTGGTTGTTTACATAAGCTGCTGCAGCCACTTTGTTTTTATTTTCTGTTGCTAAACTGTAATCTAACATGGCAGCCCCTAAAAAATAACATTCGATGAGTATGGTAAAAATAGGGGTAAACCATCCAATAATAGGCAAAGTGCAAATGATTACTATGGGAATTAAATAAACGGTTTGCCATAGTAAGTTGGTTACATTTAACAATAAGGCCCTGGTGATTAATTTTCTGTAGGTAGCTCCATTAAAAACAAAGACGGTATTTTTTTGTATGGCATCGATGCGTAAATGCAAATAAGCAAAAAAAGGAGCAAATAATATTAAAAAAAGATACTTAAACAAAGCAAAATAAAATAGGAGTAAAGTAAACCACAGCCAAAAACTTCCCATGGTGATAAAGAATCCAATTAAGTCGTTGCTTAAACCATCCACCCATGATTTTAGTCCCGTTTTTAAAATAATTGATTCAATAAAAAAACTAGAGGATTGACTAAAATAATTCATACCTACTATAAACAAGTAAGCATAAATAATACCTGGAACAATCATCCATTTCCACAATTGATGTTGAAGAATAAAACGATGTGCTCTAAAATAAGCGCGTATGGCTAAAATGATTTCTTTAAGCAAGGGTTCCTTTTGAAGTAAATATACGAACTAGTCTTTTAGGACTGTATTTTCGTTCCAAAAGCCAAATCACCCGCATCGCCTAAACCTGGTATAATATAGCTTTTGTCATTAATGGTATCATCAATATCTCCACACCAAATGGGGATGTTTTTACCTAAAGCCGCCTCTACCATTTCTATACCTTTTTTACTTGCAATGGCTACTACAATATGAATTTCCTTAGGCGTTTGATGCTGAGTGATCGCTTGAATGGTTTGCACCATGGAGGCACCTGTAGCTAACATAGGATCACAAACTATAAGCACTCTGTTATTTAAATCGGGACAACTTAAGTATTCAATACTTATTTCAAAGTTTCCATCTTCTTGATGTTTTCGGTAGGCCGAAATAAATGCATTGTCGGCTTTGTCAAAATAATTTAGCAAGCCTTGATGTAAAGGCAGACCTGCTCTTAAAATAGTGGCCAATACGGGTTGTTCGGCCAATACTTTTGATTGATGAATGCCTAATGGGGTGGTAGTTTGTTTGATGGTGCTTGGCATTAATTTGCTCATTTCATAAGCTGCGACTTCACCAATTCTTTCCAAATTGCGACGAAAACGCATTCGATCCGATTGAATGCTGATATCTCTTATTTCTGCAATCCAGTTGCTAATCAAACTATGCTTTTCGCTTAAATGATGAACCATGCGGTTATTATTTTTTCAAATCTAAGTTTCTTGTCGGCAATTTTAAAATAATTTAAAAGCTTTGCCGTCAAATAAGCCTTTATCACTTAATTTAAGATGCGGAATGACCAACAAAGCCATAAAGCTTAAGGTCATAAAGGGGGAGCCCAATGAACTGCCCAAGGATTTAGCCATGGTATCTATTTCGGTATAGTCTGCTGCAACTTGATACGGATCTTGGAGACTCATTAGTCCAGCAACCGGAAGGCCAAGCACTTTGATAGCCGAACCCTGCACACAACTTATACCGCCTTGCTCTTGTATGACTGCATTAATGGCGATTACTATTTCATCGTCTGTTGCACCCACTGCTATAATATTATGACTATCATGCGCTACTGTGGACGCGATGGCACCTTTTGTAAATCCAAAGTTTTTTATAAATGCCATTTTAGGCGGTGCAGCATGGTATCTATTATAAACGACTATTTTTAAAATATCTTTATTGGTATCTGCAAGAAGCGCACCTTCCTCTATACTTAATGTCTCCCATAAGCAATTGGTGATTAATTGCCCATCGATGGCTTCAATTACAGGGACAAGTCCGTTATTTTCTGGATAATCAGTCGCAAGTATTTTTATGTCTTTTGCTATAATTGGTATTGCATTAAATTGATTGATGGCTTTTTCATGAATCATTGGAATAAGGGATTGACCCTCCTCGGCTACTTTTTTCCCTTTAATATAAGTTTGAGCTACTTTGAAATCAACTAAATCTTTCACTATAATAAAATTGGCAGGATCTCCTACTTGAAATAGACCAGTGGGAAGTTGATAATGTTTTACAGGATTGATACAGGCTGCTTTTAAAACATTAAACTTGTCTATTCCTTTTGCTACCGCTCTTGCACACAAAATATTAATATGGCCTTCTAATAAACTATCAGGATGTTTATCATCGCTACACAACATGATGCTGTTGGGATGATCGTCTATTAATTCATACAAGGCTTCGAAATTTTTTGCTGCACTTCCTTCTCTAATTAATATTTTCATACCGTAGGATAATTTATCCAAAGCTTCGTCAATAGTAAAACATTCATGGTCGGTACTTATACCAGTTTCAATATATTTTTTTGCTGCTTCGCCCATTAGGCCCGGCGCATGGCCATCAACAGGTTTCCCTATTTTATGTGCAGCGGTTATTTTTTTCATTACCTCCTCGTCTTTGAATAATACGCCAGGAAAGTTCATCATTTCACTTAAATAATAAATATCCTTACTCGCTAATAATTCAGCTACGGCATCACTATTTATAGCAGCACCTGCCGTTTCAAATTCGGTTGCAGGCACACAGCTAGGTGCCCCAAAGAAAAAATGAAAAGGCACTTTCTTTCCATTGTCAATCATGTAATGAACTCCTTCCACGCCGCACACATTGGCAATTTCATGAGGGTCACTAATGGTGGCAATCGTTCCATGCGTTACAGCTATTTGTGCAAAGGAACTCGGTATGAGCATGCTGCTTTCTATATGTACATGCGCGTCAATAAAACCAGGAAGTAAAAAATGTTTAGGTGCCGATGGAATGGCTTCAATAGAACTAACTATTCCATCTTTAACAGTAATGGAGGCAGGAAATATTTTTTTTCCTATAATATCTACATATTGCCCTGAAATGGAAAAGGAGTTACCCATACGTTTAATTTGCTATCACAAATTAAACCAATAACTGAACTTAAAGATAAGTGCCCTGTTTTTATTTTTAAATAGAGGGTCGGTAAAGTAGTTGTCGGTGTATACCAAGAAGAAGTCGCTCATAGGTTTGAATCTATATTGTAAGCGACTATTAATATTGAAGTTATTGCTCTGTGTATTGTATTGTACGAAAGTGGTCCAGAACATTTTTGTACTAAAATTCCACTCCACCCTAGGTTGTAATAAAACTAAATTAGTACTACCATAAGGGTTAGGGAACACGATATTATTAAATTGAGCGCTTAATAATACATTAAAATGGGGTTGATTTCTATAGACAATACCCATGGCAATGCCTTTGACTTGCCCATTGTAAAACTGGCCTATATTCAAATTGCCTTCTAATCTAAATATCTTTCTCGAATCAGATGTATACTTTATTTGAATTTGATTGAAGACATAATTTCCAACTGGTAAGGGAACACCGTCAGTAAAGGAAATAGGATATAACAAGTTGACAATTGTATTTTTTAAATCAAAACTAAAAGTAGAGGTATTTTTGAATTGAAAATCAGACCCCAATTTATTATCAGCTTGATTAATGGAATTGTCGGGATGCAGGGTGGCAAAACTTTCAATTTTCACAAACATTTTAGCAATGGAACCATTTTCGGGAAATAATCTATAGGTCAGCGAATTGAATAAGTTTTTAAAACCAACACGAATAGTAGTATCTCTTATGGCATCGTAATTATCAATGCCTTGCACAAATCCTAAATCGGTATAATAGTTTTTACCTAAGCTTCCAATAAGGCCAACATAAGACCAATGTTTTGTATTTGTCATAAACCCTGTGCTCGCATAGATATCGTCGTTATTTATATCAGCTTTAAAAGATTTATGTAGGTCGGTCCAGCTACTAAAAGTTCCTGTAGTATTTGAATATTCAAAGGTAACCCCTGCATTTCGACCATATTTATCTAATGGATTTTTCTTGGCCTCGGCCTCTGAAATAAAATTCTCTCTATTTAAAAAAT
>CANHOY010000039.1 GCA_947462495.1 Bacteroidota bacterium | reverse complement strand
TAATGAAAAAACAAAAGGGCAGTGTATTGCCATGGGGGGAGATAGCAGTGATCTTAAATTCATTCAGCAAATGGTGGACAATGCAGTTTCTAAATTTGGGAAATTAGATATTGTCATAGCCAATGCAGGCATAACATTATTTGGTGATTTTTTTACCTATACACCTGCTTCATTTTTCAAAGTCATGGAAGTGAATTTAGGAGGTACCTTCTTTTTAGCGCAAGCGGCGAGCAATCAAATGAAGACACAAGAAAATGGAGGAACCATTTTATTTACTTCTTCGGTAACAGGTCATCAAGCGCATAAAGATTTGGCAGCTTATGGAATGAGTAAGGCAGCCATTGAAATGTTGGCTAAAAATTTAGTCATTGAAGTATCGCCATTTAAAATAAATGTAAATACCATTGCGCCCGGAGCTACTTTAACTGAAAGAACCTTGGAGGATCCAAGATATACGGAAATGTGGAATAAATTAACCCCCATGGGGCGTCCTGCCTATGTATCGGATATAGCCAATGCAGCTTTATTTTTAGTATCTGATAAAGCAAAGCATATTACTGGACAAACTTTAATCGTGGATGGTGGTTGGACCAGTATTAGCCCTACGCCATTTTAATCAATCATTCATTCTAAATGAAAACTCCTTTAGAAAATATTGAAGTAGTAGGTTCTATAAGTTCCTTATTAGGAGAAGGCCCTGTGTGGGATGCAAAAGAAAAAATTATTTATTGGATAGATATTTTGAATGGCCACTTATATAGTTATCAACCCGAAAATAAAATTCAAAAAACCATTGCGCTAGATCAATTAATTGGGTCCTATGCACTCAGTTCTAATGGTAAAATAATCGCAGCTTTAAAAGATGGAATTTATTGGGTACATAAGCAAACAGGGTATAAAGAATTAATTATTCAACCAGAAATGAATTTGCCCAATAATCGATTCAATGATGGGAAATGCGATCCTGCTGGAAGATTTTGGGCAGGCACTATGTCGCTCACGGAAGATAAAGAAGCGGGTAGTGTATATGTAATGGAAAAAAATAAAGACAATCAAAACATCAGCTCAAAAAAAGTAATTTCTAATGTGACCATTTCAAATGGAATGGCATGGAGCAAGGATGGCGGTACCTTTTATTATATTGATACGCCTACCTCAGAAGTAGTAGCATATGATTACGATTTAAATACAGGGCATATAAAAAATAAGCGAGTAGTAATTTCCATACCCATTGCAGAAGGGTTCCCCGATGGAATGACCATTGATACAGAAGGAATGTTGTGGGTAGCGCATTGGGGTGGGTGGCAAGTAACAAGATGGAATCCGCTAACGGGTAAACAATTACATTCTATATCATTACCAGCAGCCAAAATAACTTCCTGCACATTTGGCGGAGCGCTTTTAACCGACTTGTATATTACCTCTGCTAAAGTGGGGTTAAGCAGCCAAGAATTATTGGAGCAGCCATTGGCAGGTTCTCTTTTTGTACTACCCAATTGTGGTTATCAAGGCTATGCTACGGATGAATTTTTAGGTTAAAAAGCTAACTGCTTGATTGTTAAGCTCTATTTTTAAACCATTAAACATAAAAAATATTCTGTTGATGTAAATTTGATTATTTTACTGAATAAATTAAGCAATATGAAAAAATATATAGGGTTGAAAAATTTAGTATTCATTTTTATGATAGGAGTGCAAATACTTCCTTTCACTCATTTGTCGGCTCAACAAAGCAAAAGTAGTTTATACAAGCAAACGAGTGAGATGGCCGATGTAATGATCCAATATGAGGCCGATAGAGGAAGTATTATACGTTTTTATTCCTTAAGTAATAGACAGGATGCGAACTATGCTTACAATTCACCAGAGCGACGTCAACGTTTATTAAAATTAATCGCCAATTATCAACAACAAATTCTAAAATTGGATTTTGCCTCCATGGATATAAATGGAAAAGTAGATTATATTCTTTTTAAAAGAAACTTAGAAGATCAATCTTATCAACTAAATGAAGAGCAAGTAAAATATGACCAAATTGTAAAATACTTGCCTTTTGCGAATAGTTTGGATGCTTTAGAAAAGCCACGTCGTCGTGGTATAGCAGTAGTTGGTCAAGAGGTAGCCAAAGAATTAAATAACATCAATAAAGAAATAGCCAAGTCGATTATTACTTTGAAAAAATCGGATAGTATCGAATCAACTTTAGCAGATTATGCAAGTGTTTCTATAAAGGGGTTGCAAAATATTTTAAAAAATTATTATAATTTTTACAATGGGTATGATCCTTTATTTACTTGGTGGGTGCCTAAAACCTATACTGTAACAGATAGCTTATTAAATAACTATGCGGTTGCCATTAAAAAAAAGGGGAAATTAGTTGCCTACCAAAAGGATGATGGCAGTGGTATTATTGGAAGACCCATTGGACGTGATGAATTAATTCGTCAATTAAAATTGGAGTTTATTCCCTACACCCCCGAAGAGTTAATAGAGATAGCCAATAAGGAATTTGCTTGGTGTGATGCAGAATTATTAAAAGCCTCTCGTGAAATGGGATTTGGAGATAATTGGAAAGCAGCGCAAGAAAAAGTAAAAAATTCCTATGTTGCACCAGGTAAGCAACCCGAAGCCATGCTTGATTTGTACAATCAATCGGTGGATTTCTTAAAGAAGAATGATTTATTGACCATTCCTCCCATTGCAGAAGAGACCTGGAATATGTATATGATGTCACCTGAAAGACAATTGGTAAGTCCATTCTTTTTAGGAGGGGAAACTTTGATGATTTCTTATCCTACCAATACCATGGATTATGAGGATAAGATGATGAGTATGCGCGGTAACAATCCAGATTTTTCTCGAGCAACCGTGCACCATGAATTAATAGCAGGACATCATTTACAAGGATTCATGTCCAATAGGTATAAGCCCTACCGTAATTTTCCTACTCCATTTTGGAATGAAGGAAATTCATTGTATTGGGAATTTATTTTATGGGATATGAAATTTCCTCAAACGCCCGAAAATAAAATAGGCATGTTGTTTTGGCGCATGCACAGATGTGCAAGAATTATGTTCTCTTTAAATTATCATTTAGGCAAATGGACCCCACAACAATGTATAGATTATTTAGTGGATCGCGTGGGACATGAAAGAGCCAATGCCGAAGGAGAAGTAAGAAGATCATTTACTACCAATTATGGCCCCTTGTATCAATTAGCCTATATGGTAGGCGGCTTACAATTTTATGCTTTGAAAAAAGAGCTAGTCGATACCAAAAAAATGTCTTTGAAGCAATATCATGATGCGATATTAAGAGAAAATAGAATGCCTATAGAAATGCTACGAGCCTTATTAACCAATCAGCCTCTAACAAGAGATTTTAAAACAAATTGGCAATTCTACAATAAATAAAAAAATACCCCCGAAAAATCGGGGGTATTTTTTTAAAGTAAATTATTATTTAAAAAAACTATGATTTTCATTTGGCCCCATTTCGAATACTAATCTTCCTCCCTGTACAATTTGTTTAAAAGGAATGGAGGGGGTAGTGAGCAATTTGCCATTTAGTTTTACCGATTGTATGTAAATGTTTTTATCAGAATTATTAGGAGCTTCAATGGTAAATTGTTTGCCCGAGTAATAATTGCTATCTAAGTAGATGGTGGCTTTTTTAAACAAAGGACTAGAAAGGGTAACCATAGGAACGACGGCTGCCCCTCCTTCCATTTCAAACATGCCCAGTGCACTCATCACAAACCAAGCACCCATCTGACCTTCATCTTCATCACCTTCCCATCCTTGGTAGGGGGTATGGCCATAATAACTGTCTAAAATAGCTCGAGAATATTTTTGGGTGAGCCAAGGTTTTCCTGAATAATTAAATAGGTAAGGTGCTTGCATATTTTCTTCATTACCCATATTGATATAATATTCAAAGGCTTCGTCTTGATGCCTATCAAAAGCATGCGCAGCAAATTTTTGAGATACTGATTTTTTAAATCCATCTTCTAAACGAGCATTGAATAAATCCTTACCCATTAGCTCAATTAAACCAGGTACATCATGAGGCACATACCAGCTATATTGCCAACCATTGCCTTCAATAAAATGTTTGCCAGAAAAAGGACTATAGTCTTTCATCCAGTTGCCAATAGAATCTTTGGGTACAATATATTTTAAAGTAGGATGAAAAAGATTTTTCCAATTTTGGGAACGCTTTATAAAATAATCATAATCTGCTTGTTTCCCTAAAGCCTTTGCCAACTGTGCTACACAATAATCATCATAGGCATAATCCTGTGTTCGAGAAACTGCATTCAATTCAAAAGGTACATAGCCTTTTTTAGTATACACCTCTAAAAATTCATTACCGGCTAAACCGGAACAGGGTAATAATTTTTTACCTTGTTCCGTGGCCGAATGGCGAACCGCTTCGTAAGCTTTATTCACATCAAAATTTCGAATTCCTTTTTGGTAAGCCCCCACAATGAGCGCCGATTCGTGCGACACTTCCATAACGCCTGTATATTCTAATCCGGTGGGTCCAACGCTGGTCCAACCATGATTGGTGAATAATTCTAACTGCGTTTCGACATATTTTTTCATGATGTCGGGTGTGATCAGCGACCAAACACTATTAAGGTTCCAAAAGGAATTCCAAAAAGAATCACCGCCATACATGACTTGCCCTTTTGATAATTGCCTTTCTTTTTCGCAAGGGTCTATATATTTACCATTGACATCGCTCCAGGTTTGTTTAGAGGCATAACTTCGATACAAGTTGGTATAAAATTTTGTTTTGTTTACTTCACTACCGCCTTCCACTTTTATTTTTCCTAGCAAACTATTCCAAGTATTACGCGCATTGGAAACTGCTGCAGCAAAGTCCCATTTAAAGCCATCCATTTCTGTTTGTAAGTTAAGCCTTGCTTGGTCAATACTAACTAGTGAAATGCCCGATTTAACCATGATCACTTCATCCTTTTTAGTAGCGTAGGTTACATACACACCTAATTGATTTTTTCCACTAATGGTTTTAATATTATTAAATTCTTTTTTATCCGTCCAACCATTCATTGTTTGAAAGGGCTTATTAAATTGCAATGAAAAGTAAAGGGTATATTCATTCCATGTATCATTGCCTACTTGACATTTTGCATAGCCTTCAATAAGGTTATTATTTATTTTAGTTATGTTGGCTTCTTTTACTGAATATTTATATTCAGCAGGCATCAATAAATCAATCAAAATCCGCGATTCCTTTTTTTCTGGGAAAGTATATTTTTGAAAACCACAACGGGTGGTTACTGTCATTTCGGCAAGCACATCATGGTCGTATAAGTAAGCCGAATAATAGCCTGGAAAAGCTTTTTCTTGATCTTTTAAGATACGGGAGTGATATCCTGCGCCTGCACCTTTATAGGGGGCGTCAATTGTTGTATTTTCCGTAACTAGGTCGGCAGTGGTAGGCATCATCCTTAACCCTGCCATTGTCCAAGCATGAATATGACTAAATCCAGAGATACTACTAATGGCGTATTCGTAACCACCCATCCAAACGGATCCATTTTTATCCAGGCTTCCTTGGTTATCAGGTCCTAGCTGCACCATGCCAAAAGGCATACTAGCATATGGCCCAAGCATCCATCTTGAATTGGAAGTGCCAATCATTACATCCGCATAATCAACAGGTTGTTTTACCTGTTTTGCTAGTTGTGAAAATGCAATATTGAATGGGATGCATAATACACAAAACAAGGTAATAATTTGGGATACTTTGAACATGGCTAGGAAGTTAAATAGTGATTGGTTTGGTATTTTGTTATGGGGAAGCATAGGCATTGTAAGATAATATTAGTTTTTTAAGTTACATATTTTTGGCGACCTTTATTTCACGTTAAATATTAAAAAAATGATTAGAAAAATAGTACTAGCTATTGCAGGTGTTTTTTGGTTGCAATTATTAGCATTAGCGCAAACCAATCCATTAAATTTAGAAGACATTTATAAAAATAATCTGTATGCAGCTAAGGGTTTTGGTCCAATTCGTTTCATGAAAGACAATCATGGCTATACAACGCTAGAATACAATACAGCATTAAAATCAAATGAAATTGTTTTATACAATATTAAGCAATCAAGTGCTAGCGTATTAGTAAGTGCTCAACAATTAATTCCCCAAGGGAATACTACACCTTTAAGTATTCATGATTATAGTTGGTCTAATGATAATACTAAATTATTAGTGTATACCAATTCAAAAAAAGTGTGGCGTCAAAATACTAAAGGTGATTATTGGGTGCTAAATTTAACAACAGGTAATTTACACCAAGTAGGCGCTTCATTAGCTTCGGCTAGTTTAATGTTTGCTAAATTTTCACCTAACGGAAAAGAAATTGCCTATGTAAGTAATTTAAATATTTATAAAGAAGATTTAGCAACCCACAAAATAACACAACTTACTTTTGATGGGGGAGGAGATATCATTAATGGTACATTTGACTGGGTGTATGAAGAAGAATTAAATGATCGTGATGGATTTAGATGGAGTGATGATGGTACTGAAATTGCTTATTGGCAGTCGGATAGTAAAGGGGTGGGTGTATTTTATTTAATTAATAATATAGATTCTAACTATTCAAAACCTATTCCACTTCCTTATCCAAAAGTAGGTACGCCTAATTCTGCTGTAAAAGTGGGGGTTATTTCCAGCAAAGGTGGAAAAACAAAATGGATAAATATTCCAGGGGATCCACGTAATAATTATTTAGCACGTATGGACTATGTGCCAGGAACGCATGAATTATTAATACAGCAATTAAATAGATTACAAAATACCAATAAAGTATGGATGGCTAATAGTACTACTGGTGCTTTAAATAATATCTATACCGATCATGATGATGCTTTTTTAGACATTCATGACAATATTGTTTGGCTAGACAATGGTAGCTCTTTTACATGGACTAGTGAAAAAGACGGATGGTTGCATTTATACAAAGTTGCTAAGGATGGTAAAACAAGTAGCTTAATTACCAAGGGTGATTTTGACGTCATCAATATTAATTATATAGATACCGCGAGTGGGTATGTTTACTATATTGCTTCTCCCGACAATTATTTACAAAAATATTTATACCGTAGTAAATTAGACGGTACCGGTAATGCAGAAAAAGTAACTCCTTCTAATTTTCAAGGACATAGTAGTTATCAAATATCTGGGGACGCTAAATATGCGATTCATATTTTTGAAAATGCACAAACTCCCAGGCAGTATAGTTTAATTAGCTTACCCGATCATCAAATAGTAAAATCCTTAGAAGACAATCAAGGTTTAAAAAATAAAATAGCTGCTTTAGGATTAAAACCTAAAGAATTCTTCAAAATTGATATTGGAGACGTGGTTTTAGACGCGTGGATGATTAAGCCTATTAATTTTGATCCTCAAAAAAAGTATCCTACTATTTTTCATGTGTATGGAGAACCTGCTAGTTCAACCGTGCAGGATAATTGGGGGGCAGGAGATAATTTATGGCATCAATATTTAGCCAATGAGGGCTTTATTGTTATTAGCGTGGATCCTAGAGGAACCAGAGTTTATAGAGGTCGTGCTTGGCGTAAAATAATTTATCGTCAAGTAGGGGTATTGGCTGTTGAAGATGAAGCCAAAGCTGCTCAAAAAGTAACCAATATGTTTTCTTTTGTTGATGCGAGCCGTTTAGGAATTTGGGGTTGGAGTGGTGGTGGACAAATGTCTTTAAATACCATCTTTCGTCATGGAGATGTGTTTAAAACAGCAATTGCAGTTGCTTTTGTTTCGCATCAAACCTTATATGATAATATTTATCAGGAACGATACATGGGTTTACCCGATGACAATAAAGTTGGATATAGAGAAGGCTCTCCTTTAACCTATGCCAATAAATTAACAGGCAACTTAATGATCATTCATGGAACGGCTGATGACAATGTACATTATCAGAATTTTGAAATGCTTGTGAATGAGTTGGTAAAAAATAATAAATTATTTACGATGATGTCCTATCCTATGCGTGACCATGGAATTTGGCAACGTGAAAATACAACACTGCATATGCGCAGAACCATGGAACAATATTGGAAAAAGAATTTGTAAGTAGCATAGCGAATCAAAAATAATATGGAATGTTATTGATGAATAAACAAATGGCAAAAACTAACATTTTGCTATTTTTAAAGCTGTTTTAGACCAAAAGGCCCTAATGTATTGGGGGCCTTTTTTATGGATTTTTTAAAAAATAGGGATAAAATACTTTCTTTTTGATACTAAATTATTAATTTAATAGTCTAAAAAATAATTAACAATGAAAAAAACATTCTTCTTAGCATTATTTGCTACCATCTTATTTGCTTGTTCTACACCAAGTGAAAAAACTGCTACCACTGACACAGCTGCTTCCGCATCAAGTTGTGTGAAAGAAGGTCCAGATGTTGATTTAATGAAAAAAGCGATTACAGCCTATGCTAGTGGTGATTGGGCTACAGCTGCATCTTGCTTTAGCGATACAGCTACTTCTTCTCATAATAATGATACTGTTGCTATGAAAATGTCTGACAGAATTGAATTGTTTAAAAAACAAAGAGAAAGTACAGGTGTTGTTGTAGATGCTGGCACACCTAATTTAGAAGTGGTGACAGTTCCAACAACAAATGAACTATACAAAGGTATTAAATGGGGGCATGCTTGGATTAATTTCAAAAACACTTCAAAAACTGGTGCAGTAAGTACATCACTTACTTTTGTGTCTTTTGCGATTAAAGAGGGTAAAATTATCCATGAACAGGTTATATATGATGCAAAATAAAATTTGATTTGAACATTAAGTTTAGATAAAATACGAAAAGAGGCCCTTAGCAATAAGGGTCCTTTTTTTGTCATATCCGAACCAAATGGGTTTAAATAGGGGTTAATTGTTTTAGGGTGGACAGGATGGTGACTCGAAATTTTAATACACAGGGCTGTTAATGGATATTTTGTAAATAATAATTAGATTTTGTTTAAGCATAGTTGAATATTTTCTATAAATATTTACATTTAGAATGAATGATAGTTAATTGTTATAAATTTAGATGTATGAAAAAGTTAATTTTTATTCTTTCAATAATCTCAATTATCTATTCCTGTTCAAAAACACAAATGAAGACACCTTTAGTTATACTTACTGGTTGTGATTCAATAAAGCAAGGTTTTTTAAAAAATAGATCTGATTCTTTACGATTACTTAGTTGTATTATAATTAGTGGCTGTGATTCTTTAAGATTAGGGGTACTTAAGCCAAATAAACAAGATACTTTGAGATTATTATCTTGTATAAAAATTTCAGGTTGTGATTCATTAGATTATGGTTTAATTAAAACAAAACAAGATTCATTAAGACTTAACTGTAATTTTGTTACCATTGGCAAGCAAAAGTGGATGGCCAAGAATTTGGAAGTTGCAACTTATCGCAATGGCGATATCATTCCACAAGTAACTGACCCAATTGCTTGGGCAGCATTAACAACAGGAGCATGGTGTTATTACAATAATGACCCTTTTTATGGAGCTATGTACGGTAAATTATATAATTGGTATGCGGTTATTGATGCAAGGGGATTAGCTCCGAAAGGGTGGCATATACCCATTGATGAAGAATGGGCAACTATAAGTACTTTTTTGGGTGGAGATGATATAGCAGGCGGCAAGATGAAGACAACTGTCATTAATTTATGGGCTGCACCCAATAATAGTGCAACCAATGAGAGTGGATTTACAGGTTTTCCGGGCGGCTACCGTTACAGCGATGGTACATTCTTCAATGTTGGCGGCTACGGCGTCTGGTGGAGCGCTACACAGGGCAATGCCGCGAACGCCGGGTTCCGCTACCTTTACTTCAACGCTGGCTACCTAGGCAAGAACAGCTCCAGTGAGAAAAACGCGTTCTCAGTTCGGTGCCTTAGGGATTAATTAGTTTGATTATCTAACCGCGTAATGGACTAAAGTAAAATAGTTCTATCTTATTAGTTTATCGGGATGTGTATAAGCTAATTTCGATATTATTTGAGTGTAAAAGGAATTTTCAAAAGAATATAAATACACACTAGGACAGGATATGAAAAGGGATAGATTAAGAAAATCAGTAGCAAAAAGTTCTATTGAATTTCATCAAATTATAAACCTTATCTAAACTGATGCTAAAATAGGTTAGAAAGAACAGTTCTGCTACACTTTCAGCTACAGGCATAAAATAACCCATTGAAAATCAATGGGTTAAGTGTTTTAAAGCGGACCGGACGGGACTCGAACCCGCGACCTCCGCCGTGACAGGGCGGCATTCTAACCAACTGAACT
>CANHOY010000038.1 GCA_947462495.1 Bacteroidota bacterium | reverse complement strand
GTTTTCTGGTCTCTCCCGCCGATAATAGGTATGGTTAAATTCAATGGGCCTTGTGAGGCAACAATTACCATTCTATTTTTAAAACTCATTTTTGTAAAAGGGGCACTCGCATCCAAATTAATTTGCGTTTGCTTTAATAAGGTTTGAATAAAGCCAATAGTGCCAAAATATTGAAAGTCGGTAAGGAACATGTGTTAACAAATAGTTGTGTAAATATATTTTCTCAAACCCCAAATAACTAATAATTTCATCAAAATTTTCAAATGAACTTCAATAAGTATCTTATCGCCTGTGGTTTTTTGTTTTTAATGGCCTGTAACGAACCCAAGCCCTTTGTTTTTAAAGGTTTAAAATCGATTAAAATTGAAAAAGCAAGCTTTGGAAAAAATATGTTTAATGCGCAGTTCGAATATCAAAATCCGAATAATTTTCAACTAAGTTTAAAAAAATTAGATTGTTCTATTTTTATCAATGATCAATTGCTTACGAAGTACACTTTAGATTCTACTTATGTAATTCCTGCCAATTCAAATTTTGAATTACCTGCCAAAATGGAAATTGAACTTAGTATACTTTTAAAAAATACAGTGGATATTCTTTTTAATAGACCCATGAAAATTGGTGTTAAAGGAACCGCTACCATGTCTAAAGGCGTGTTTACAAAAACCATCCCTATTAATTTTGAAACTACTCAGAAGTTAAATTTAAAAGACGCGCTTTAAATGAACTGATTTAAGAGCTAATCCCTATAAATTCCAAGTACTTGGACTTTCTCTCCATTGCATTAAAGTTTCTTGAGTGGCGGCATCCACCTCTCCTTTCTCCACAGCTAAATCTATCAAACTTGTATAATTGGTTAAAGAATAATAAGGAACACCGGCTGTTTTAAAAGCTTCGTCCGCCAATGCAAATCCATAATTAAATATAGAAACCATCCCTACTACTTCTAATCCAGCATTTCTTAAAACATCTACCACTTGCAAACTACTTTTTCCAGTGGAGATTAAATCTTCAATCACTAAAATTTTATTGGTAGTGGCATAAGCACCTTCAATTTGATTGCCTAATCCATGTTCTTTGGGTTTGGGTCTTACATAGATATAAGGAAGTTTTAATTGATCCGCCGCCATAGCACCCCAAGGAATACCCGCGGTGGCTACACCGGCCAACATATCTGCCCCTTCAAATTTTTCAAATATCACATTACACATTTCACTTTTAATAAAATCACGCACATAGGGAAAGGACAATACTTTTCTATTGTCACAATAAATAGGACTTTTCCAGCCGCTGGCCCAGGTAAATGGATTATTTGGGCTTAATTTTACAGCACCTACTTGAAGTAGTTTTTCGGCAACGGCTTTTTGATTGGTCATAAGGATATTTTCTTGCTGCGAATTTAAAGTCAAATTGCTACATTCACTTCAGGAGTTACTAAATACTATACACATTTTTATGCCAAAACAAATAATAGCCGCAGGCGGCCTGGTCACCAATCCCCAGGGAGAAATATTATGGATCTTTAGACGGGGATTTTGGGATTTACCCAAGGGGAAATTAGACGAGGGCGAAACGATTCAAACCTGTGCCATTAGAGAAGTGCAGGAAGAAACAGGAATACAAAATATTCAATTACATGAATTATTAAAATTTACGAATCATATCTATTTTGATAAATATTTAGAGGAAGAAGTTGTGAAAAGAACTTATTGGTTTCATATGACCATTGCTACGGCTCAAAATGGAATACCTCAAACCACCGAAGACATTGAAAAAATAGAATGGCATTCCTTAGCCACCGCCAAAAAATGTTTGATGCAAACTTATCCCACCATTTTAGAAGTGATTGAAGCTTATCGATTAAAAATAAATGAGGTCAGTTAATTAATGGGAAATTATTTCACTAAACTTTTGATAACCGCTTCTGGCAAAAAAGGAGATGCATCTCCACCATTTCTTATAATATCTCTTACAATGGTAGAGGCCACAGAAGTGTATTTAGGTTCTCCTGTTAAAAAGATGGTTTCAATATGACGATCCATTGTGCGATTGGCATCTGCAATGGTTTTTTCGTATTCAAAATCGCTTACATAGCGAATGCCTCTTAAAATAAATTGAGCCCCTATCGATTGACAAAACTTAACAGTTAATCCATCATAGACGGCTACTTCAACCTGAGGTTGATTTTTGTAAATTTCATCAAACCATCGCTTTCTTTGATCGGCTGTAAACATAGGGTCTTTAGAAGCATTGATACCTATACCTACTATTACTTTATCAAACAATGGCAAGGACCTGTTTATAATATCAATATGACCTAAGGTTACAGGGTCAAAAGTTCCAGGGAATAAGCAGATTCTTTGCATGCCTAAAAGTATGAAAATTGTTAGAACTAATCCAATTATGCTGGATTGGTACGTCCAGTTAATAGGTATAAGCAGGCCATTCTAACCGCAACTCCGTTTTCAACTTGGTCTAAAATAATAGAATGAGGCCCATTGGCTACATCGCTGTCCATTTCTACCCCGCGATTAATGGGGCCTGGGTGCATGATGAGAATTTCTTTATTGAGCTTATTTAGCCTATTCATACTGATGCCATAGGCTAAGTTATATTCCCTTAAAGAGGAGAATAAAGGCTGATTTTGCCTTTCTAATTGAATTCTAAGTACATTGGCCACATCGCACCAAGCTAGGGCTTTGTCGATATTATATTCAATTTGAATATCCATGGCTTCTTTCAAAAAGGTAGGAATAAGGGTTGGCGGGCCAGAGACCATCACTTCAGCCCCCATTTTCTTTAGTAAATAGATATTGCTTAAAGCTACCCTACTATGCATAATGTCTCCGATGATGGCCACTTTTAGTCCAGCTAATTTTCCCATTTTTTCCTGCATGGAAAAAGCATCTAATAAAGCTTGTGTGGGGTGTTCATTGATACCGTCTCCAGCGTTGATAATTGCTGCATCAATATGTTTTGCTAAGTAATGCGGGGCTCCTGAAGCGCTATGCCTCATCACCACCATATCTACTTTCATACTTAGGATATTATTTACCGTATCCAATAAGGTTTCGCCTTTGGCAGCCGATGAATTGGAAACAGTGAAATTGACTACATCTGCAGACAAGCGTTTTTCGGCCAATTCGAAGGAAATTCTGGTTCGGGTTGAATTTTCGTAAAAAAGGTTCACAATAGTGACGTCTCTTAAAGTGGGAACTTTTTTAACAGGTCTTTGTAAAACTTCTTTGAATTGAGTAGCTGTAGATAAAATAAGTTGGATATCCTCGGAATTGAGGTCCTTGATACCAAGAAGATGTTTGGTAGTTAGTGCCATTAAAAAACAAAATTAATACAATTTTTTCTAATCTACTAATAAAATAACATCATCCACCCCATCATTCTCCTTCCATCTCACTTTTACTTTATAGGGGGTGATATCTACCATTTCTTTTCCAGTGAAATCGGGTTGGATGGGTAATTCTCTACTGGGTTTGCGATCTACCAATACGCATAAGCTTACTTTAGAAGGTCTGCCAAAGGACAATAAGGCATCTAAAGCAGCTCTAATAGTCCTGCCTGTAAATAATACATCATCAATTAAAATCACAGTTTTACCTTCTATACTAAATGGTAAATCGGTGGCTTTAGCTAGATGTAAATCTCTTCTGACATCATCTCTATAAAAAGTGATATCCAATTTGCCATATTGTACTTGATTTGCTGGTAATTCGTTGTGTAAAGCAGCTACAATACGATCACTTAAATAAACTCCTCTAGGCTGTAAACCAACTATAACCGCATTGGTTAAGCCAGGATAGGTCTCTAGAATTTGATGTGCTAGTCTTTTTACAATGCTGGGCAATTGTTGCTCACTAATAAGCGTCATTCCTTAAAATTTTAATAAAATTACGCCCTTTTCTTGAATTATAAGTAGGCGTTAAACCAATCCCTTTGTATTTTGCACCCATGGTGGGGATTCAACAACTTAAATTAGTCCAATTTAGGAATTACGTTCAAAAGAATTTTGAATTTACCCATCGAATAGTGGGTATCGTTGGAAGTAATGGAACGGGGAAAACTAATTTATTAGATGCGCTCTATTACCTTTCTTTTACCAAGAGCTATTTTAATCGACCAGATGCGCAAAACGTACATCATGCACATGAGGGCCTAAGAATTGAGGGCATTTATTTAATTAATAAACAGCCAACCCCAATTACTTGTATCATAAGAGAGACCTTAAAAAAGGAATTTTATTTTGATGAAGAAATGTATAGTAAATTATCACAACACATTGGCAAAATCCCTTGTGTGATGATTGCCCCTGATGATGTGCAAATTATTACAGGATCAAGTGAGGAACGACGAAAATTAATGGATAGTTTGTTATGCCAAATTTATCCAGACTATTTAAAGTATTTAATTCAATACAATAAAGTCTTATTACAAAGAAACAGCTTATTAAAAAATGCGGCCGAAACGGGAGTAATAGATTTGGTGTTGGTAGAAACACTCAATGCACAATTAATTGAAAATGGACAACCTATTTATGAGGCTAGAAAAAAATTAATGAGCGATTTATTACCAGAAATTATAAGGTTGTACAATCACCTAGCTCAAAAAAATGATCAAATTGATATTCAATATCAAAGTATGTTAGATCAGGATTCTTTTGAAAACTTATTGTCCAACTCATTTAAGAAAGATAGTATTGTACTTAGAACCAGCGCTGGGGTTCATAAAGATGACTTAGTCATTACTATTCAGGGGCAGTCTTTTAAACAAGAAGCTTCTCAAGGACAAAGAAAAAGTTTATTATTTGCTTTACGATTTGCAGAATGGGAATGCATTAAAAAAAGTAAAGGGTTCTCTCCCATCCTATTAATGGATGATATTTTTGAAAAATTAGATGAACAGAGAATGATTCAACTACTAGATTGGGTGAGTCACTTCACCGACGGGCAAGTTTTTATTACCGACACACATAAAGAAAGGGTGGATAGTTTACTTGGGAAATATTTATCCAGTTACCAATTGATAGAGTTATAATAAATTGTAAATTGCTTCTTATGGCTACATTTAAATTGGGGGATGCGCTTAAGCAGTTTGTGCAAGGGAGCAGATTGAAGAATGGGATTCAATCGGCACAAATTGAAGCAGTATGGTTGGAAATTATGGGAATTACTATTGCCAAGTATACCGATAAAATATACATATTCAATCAAAAGCTTTTTATTGAAACCAGTGTGGGTCCATTGAAAAATGAACTGGGCTTTCAAAAATTACAAATTATAGAAAGAGTCAATGAGAAAATGGGTGCTCACACCATTTCGGAAGTAATCATCAAATAGTTTTTTACTTTTCTAAGTAATCTAAATAGCTTTTCTTTTGCATGATGGTAGAACCATTCATAATGAAAATGGTAGGCCAAACCCTAGCAGCTGTTTTAATCATGGTAATATCCCCAATTAATATGGATTCTTTACTTAAAAAAGCGTTCACCCCTTGTTTGTCAGAAGTTACGATGTACAGCAATTTGTATTTCTGATGGAGCTTTGTAAGTAAATTTTCCCAAGGAACGCTAGACTCAATTTTCCCAGCAAAAACCAGTACATAAGGAGTGGTTGTAGCAAACAGTGATTGAGTAGTATCCTCACCGTTCATCGTATTTAATTCAAATTCTACAATGGCTGCTTGCAGTCCGTTACCTTTACTAATAATGACTTCTTTTCTATTTTTATAAATAAAAGTAGAATCAAAATTATCAGGAAAATGATTGGCATCAAAGGAAAATAGTTTACCCTCTTTTTCAAATTCCATTTGGATAGAAATGCTATCGGCAATAGCACCTGCTGGTTTTTGCATCTTTTCTACAATGTCATTCCCTGTTTTATATGGCAAGCAATCCACTAATGGCAAATACTGAAGCACATAGTTTTGTCCATAACCTACCCCCACTATTGAAATGAGTAAAACAATTATACCAACCGCTTTGTGCGTATTGGCTTTACTCTTTTTATGATTAAAGAGTAATATGATAATAGATAATAATAATAAAATGTCTTTGATGAAGGAAGTTTTTGGTGTAAGTGGAATACAATCACCAAAACAACCACAGGTTTTAATTTTGCCAGAAAAATAGGCATACCCAGTTAAGAAAGTAAAGAAAATAATAAGTCCTAATAACAACCAAAGAGTTTGTTTATAAGGAAATTGAATAAGTAAGGCAATGCCGGCCACAATTTCCAAGGTGTTCATTACCAGTGCAAAGGCCAAAGTATAATCGGAGAGAAAATTAATACCCCATACGTCAAAAAATTCTTGCATTTTATAACTAAGCCCTAATGGATCATTGGCCTTAATTAATCCTGAAAAGATAAAAAGTAATCCAACACTCCATCTTAAAATTTTAAGAAAGGTTTGCATAATTTATTTTTTAATGTTTGCCTTCTGCTAATTGTATTAAGGCAAAAGCTGCATAATTTAAAATGTCAACAAAATTAGCATCTATGCCTTCACTAATTAAAGTCTTGCCATCGTTGGTAATAATTTGACGTATTCTTAATAATTTCATTAAAATCAAATCGGCATAGCTTTCTTGACTCATGTCTCTCCAAGCCTCTCCATAGTCATGATTTTTGTCCAGCATGGTTGTTTTGGCAAAAAGTACATTTTCTTGATATAGAGCTTGCACTTGTTCAACAGGTAATTCTTCTACTTTTGGGTCTCCTAATTTTAGTTGGATAAGACCAATAACAGCATAATTCAAAATACCTTTAAATTCAGATTGAATATCATCTTCCACTTTTTGACTTCCAAGGTCTTGAATGGTTCTAATGCGAAGTGCTTTAATAAAAATTTGGTCAACCACAGATATTATTCTTAGTACACGCCAAGCGGTACCGTAATCCTTTGTTTTTTTTATAAAGATGTCACTGCAGCTTGCAATGGCTTGATCAAATTGGGTGGATGTTTGACTCATTAAAATTGGCCTAGTTACTTGGTTAATTAATATCTTTGAACCACTGCAAGATAATCAATAACGTGCTTAAAATAAAACTATGTTCAAAATTCCTGCGAAGGATTTAGTATGGGCTATACATTCTCCCCAAATAATGGGAATTATTAATTGCACCAGTGATTCTTTTTATGCAGGAAGCCGTCAACAAAACTTAGAATCTGTTTTATCAAAAGTGGCTCAATTTATAAAGGAAGGGGTTTCCATTGTAGATATTGGAGCACAAAGTACAAGACCTAATGCTACCTTACTAAGTGCCGAACTGGAAATAGAACAATTGGTTCCAATAGTTTATGGTATTAGACAAGCTTATCCTAATTTATTAATTTCAATTGACACATTTTATGCTTCTGTGGCGGAAGCAAGTTTGAATGCGGGGGCCAATATTATTAATGATATTAGTTGTGGTAGTTTTGATCCAGCCATTTTATTAGTAGTGGCTAAACAGAAAGCAGGATATATTGGGATGTATTTAACAGGTTCCATTGAATCTATGCATGCAATAGAAACTAGAGAAAATATTATTACCTCCTTACTTTCTTTTTTTGAAGAGAAAAAGAAAGTTTTATTAGCAGCTGGAATAGAACAGTGGGTAATTGATCCTGGATTTGGCTTTGGCAAAACGATAGAGGAGAATTTTAAATTAGTTAGGGAATTAGCTAGCTTAAAAAAAATTGGGTTGCCAATATTATTAGGCGCTTCCCGTAAATCAAGTATTTATAAAACCTTAGGAGTATCAGCTGAGGAAGCATTAAATGGGACATCCATGGTCAACACCGTTGCACTACTAAATGAAGTTAATATTCTTAGGGTACATGATGTAAAAGAAGCAGTGGAATTGGTACAACTTTTACCTCATTTAAAATAACTGCAAAAAAAAGCGTCCCGAAAATCGGGACGCTTTTTTATATAATAATTATAAATTATTTTTTAGGTGCTGCAGCAGGAGCCGCATTTACATCTTTAATTTCAATATCAAAAGCTAAATTCTCATAAGCTTTAATATTTCCATTAGCTTGTGGGCCATAAGCCAACATAGAAGGGATGTATAAACTTCCTTTACCACCTTTAGCAAAATATTTAAGTCCAATATCCCAACCTGGAATAACAGAACCAGTGCCTACTTTAACATCATAAGGTTTTACTACAGAATCTTTAGGAGTTAAGTTGGAATCAAATACCACTCCATTAAATGTGTATCCTTTGTATAGTACGCTAGCCACTTTTCCAGAATCAATTTTATTGTTAACATCACCAGCTTCTTTTACTACTACAAATACCCCTTCTGGAGATTTTACTGCAGTAATTTTATTCTTAGCTAAATAAGCTTCGATAGCAGCAATTTCTTTAGTTTTTTCAATGTCTTGTTCTTTTTTGTAATCAGCATCAACTAAATTAGCATTATCAAAAACATTGATAATTTCAGCTCTGCCTATAATTAAATCATTTGCTTTAAATACATTGGTAATTTGTAAAGCTCCCATTTTTACTAAACTATCAATGCTTAAAGAAAATTCTATTTTATCTCCTTTTCTACATTTTAAAATTACTTCAGTAAAAGTATATTTTCCTAAACGAGCGGTATCTACTGGAAAATAAACCGGGATCACTCCGAAAGTAGAACTTAAAACACTGTCATTGGCTTTAAGCTTATATTCGATATTTAATTTTACGTAATCGCCTTGCTTTAAAGGTTGTTCATTACCACTACCGTGAGTAATTTTGTAAGGCATACCTGACGAGGCTTTTTCATATTGGTTACAACTTGCAAATAATACAATAGCAGCCACTAACTTTAACGTTGATTTTATCATTTTTATTTTAATTGTGTTAATTGTGATTTATAGTTTTCTATTACAGTTTTAAAATCATTTAATGTTTCTTCTAAGCTTTTTTTTGAATTTCCTCCAGCAGCATTGGCATGTCCACCACCGTCGAAATAAGTTCTTGCAAATATATTAACATCGAAGTTACCTTTGCTTCTAAAACTCCATTTTCTTTCTTCTTCCCTATCAATTACGATGGCGGCTAGCTTAATTCCTTCTATGGATAATAAATAATTAACCAAACCTTCGGTATCCCCTGTTTTTAATTCAAATTTGTAGATGTCTGTCTTTGGAATGGCCATTACGGCTGTTTTTAATGATGGGAAAACCTGCATTCTATTTAAAAATGCATTCCCCATAAACTTTAAACGACCTTCTGTAGAGTTATCATAAATATGCTCATGAATTGTAGCGTGTTGTAAACCAAGCTCTTTTAAATGGGCGACTATTTTATGAACAGAGGCTGTGGTAGAAGGGAAACGGAAAGAACCGGTATCAGTCATTAATCCAGTATATAAACAAGTGGCAATATCAAGATTGAGGAGGTTGCTGTGACCTGATTGGACTATAAAATCATAAATCATTTCACAGGTTGAGCTCATTTTTACATCACTAATACCATATCCAAAAGACGGAGTATCAGGTTGTTGATGATGGTCAATTAATATTTTTATTGCTTTTGCATCTTTGATAATAGGTTCTAAATGTTTGGTACGATGTAGAATATTAAAATCTAAACAAAATACATAATCCGCTTCTTGAATAATTTTGGCAGCTAATTCCTTATTGGCTTCATAATCAATCACTTCATGAGTACCTGGCATCCAATCTAAAAAAGCGGCCCAATTGGTTGGAGAGATTACTGTTACGTCATGCCCTAATGCCTTTAAAAAATGAAATAAGGCTAAACTTGACCCCATGGCATCCCCATCTGGCTTTTGGTGAGCAGTAATTACAGCCTTAAAAGGCTTATTTAGAAAAGGGTAAAATTGTTCAATAGATTGCATAGAATTGCAAATTTAGCACAAATCAGATGTTTTTCAGTAAATTTGCGGCTCCAATTAGTAACTGAAAACAATAATATGAATAATAGAACATTTACCATGGTTAAGCCAGATGCCACTTCAAAAGGTTATACTGGTGCAATTTTAGATCAAATCATTAAGGCTGGATTTAGTATCAAAGCAATGAAATGGACAAAATTAACGACAGAACAAGCTGGTCAATTTTATGAAGTGCATAAAGAACGTCCCTTTTATGGTGAATTAGTGGCTTTTATGAGTAGTGGGCCTATAGTAGCTGCCATTCTTGAAAAAGACAACGCGGTAGCAGATTTTAGAAAATTAATTGGTGCGACTAATCCAGCTCAAGCCGAAGAAGGTACTATTAGAAAGAATTTCGCTGCTTCTATGGGCGAAAATGCAGTACATGGTAGCGATAGTGATGAAAATGCACAAATCGAAGGCAGTTTCTTCTTTTCAGCTACCGAAAGATTCTAAGTTTAATTCAATTTAATTTTAAAGCACCTCCCCAAAAGAGGTGCTTTTTAGTTGCTAAAGTATTTATACTGTAAAAACGTCTACATTTTTAATAGATCTTAG
>CANHOY010000037.1 GCA_947462495.1 Bacteroidota bacterium | reverse complement strand
GGATGATTAACTTGGCAAGCTAAATTATCCAATCCTAAGGCAGCCGCTAAGGGCATGCCATGAATATTGCCAGAGGGCGATGTAAAAGGCGAATGTAAATCGGCATGTGCATCAATCCATACCACACCCAATACTTTATTCGGATGGGCAGCTTTAATTCCACTAATCGTTCCTAATGCAGATGAATGGTCTCCTGATAAAACAATAGGAAAATAACCTTCTACTATATTTTGCTTAACCACTTTTGAAACACGTTCACATTGTTCTGCTACGTGTTCAATCCTTTTTGCAAAATTATTATTGACCTTATTATATATAGTTTCATTGTGCGTTTCTACATCCTGGAATAAATGTTTATGAAAAAAATCACTATGGCTATTAATAGCAGCAATTTCTATGGCATCAATACCCATATCAGATCCTCTTGTACCGGCTCCAATGTCAGATCTATTTTTTATGAGCTTTATTGTCATGGAAAACATTTAAAAAGCAAAAATACGAAATGGTATGCAATTGTACTATTAATAATTCATTAAGTCAAGCACAAATCATGGTATGGATTAACTAAATCCAGTAAAATGGAGCAGAGGTAAAGAAGCCTTTTTGTAAACGTATAAAAAAGTAAATTAGGCTTCTTTTTTTGACTTAAAATAATTAATACTCATCGCTGTTAAAATTATTATTAATCCAAAAAACTCTCTCGACTCTTCTACCCAAGGCACTTCGGCCTTCATGGTGGCTGCAATGCTTGATGCATTATGAAATTTAATCCAATCGATTATTCCATTGGTATCAAATAATTTATAGATAGCATAAACACCAAATATCAAAAATCCAGCCAAGTAAGCCATCTTATTGATTGACTTTTGCTTTACTTCTAAGTAACACAATACCGCTGGATATAAATAAATAGGTATCCATAAATAAGGATCAGGATCATTGTATTGAAATGCTGCAAAAAGAATAAATACCAGTATAAAGAAGATATTAAAAAATTTCATGTTCTAAATTTAGGTGAATGAAAAATGAACAAAAAATTATTGAATTGCTTCTATAACCAATACACTTGCAGGTGGCATTGTGAATTTGATACCATTGTTGGTAATTTGAAAGTCTTTGAAAATAACTGGAATAATTTTTTTAGGACTCTCAAAAGTATTGTGGTCTTGTATTTTAGCAGAAACTAGTATGCGACCAGTTACCTTAGTTATTTTTTCGCCCCTTACTTCCAAGATGATATCGTGATTCTTATTAGGATCGATATTAACTACTGATATATGCGTTTTGCCATTTTTATCTTTAGAAGCGGAAGTAGATATTGCTTGAATTTTATCTTGTCCATTTTCATAGTCACTAGATTTAAGCACAGTGGGCAATAAAGTAGCATCCTGGTGCACATTGAACATTTCCAATACATGATAGGTAGGTGTTAAAAGCATTTTCTCTTCATTGGTTAAAATGACTGCTTGTAATACATTGACCGTTTGAGCCAAGTTGGCCATTCTTACTCTAGTTGCATGGTTATTGAAAATATTTAAACTAATGCCCGCAATCATGGCATCTCTCATTGTATTTTGTTGATACAAAAAACTTGGGTTAGTTCCTGGTTCCACTTCATACCAACCACCCCACTCATCTACAACTAATGCTATTTTTTTCTGCGGATCATATTTATCCATAATGGTAGAGTGCTTAGTGACTAACTCTTCCATTTTCCATGCTCTTTTCAAAGTGGTAAAATAATCTGCTTCTGAAAAATTAGTTGCTGAACTTTTCTTACTCCAATCAATTACAGAATAATGGTGTAATGCTAATCCATCAACCATTTCTTTTGGAATATCTCTCATTAATACTTCTGTCCAATTTAAATCATCAGAATTTGCCCCTGAAGCAATTTTAAAAATAGGCTTATCATTCGTACTTGCCATAAAAGTGGCATATTGCTTATAAATATTAGCGTAATATTCTGGCTTCATATTTCCTCCACAGCCCCATGCTTCATTTCCAACGCCCCAATAGGTTACATTCCATGGTTCTTTTTGACCATTTTGTGCTCTTAACTGAGTCATAGGTCCACTACCCTCAGGAAAATTTACATACTTTACCCAGTCTGCTAATTCTTGTACAGTTCCAGATCCAACATTTCCTGCTAAATAAGGTTCTGCTCCAATTTCCTTACATAAATTTAGAAAGTCATGGGTACCAAAACTATTATTTTCAGTTACACCACCCCACCATACATTTAACATAGAAGGTCTTTCACTTTTTGGCCCAATCCCATCTCTCCAATGATAAGTATCTGCAAAACATCCACCAGGCCATCTTAAATTTGGAATTTTTAAAGTACGCAAAGCGTCAATAATATCATTTCTTACGCCCGCTGTATTAGGGATTTTAGTATTTCCTTCGCCAACATAAATCCCGCCGTATATACTCTTACCTAAATGCTCCGCAAAATGTCCATAAATATTTTTATTGATAATGGTGGTTCCCAAGTCGGCATTTACAACAATTTTATCCTGCGCTACAATCATTGTAAAGATGAACAACATAGAAAATAAGAAGGTAAACTTTTTCATGTTTATAATTTAAATTTTTAAAGTGAACTTGGTAGTAATAATTATCGAGTAATTTAAAGCTTTCTATATAAAAATCCAAAATTTATTGTCTAAATTTATAGGATCAGAAATAGATACCATGTTAGATAAAAAAATAAATGTACTTGTATGTAATGCACCTGGTCTTTTCTCTTATGAAGAAAAATTAATACCTAAATTATTAAATGGTCAAGTACTTGTACAAGTAAAGAGAGTAGGTATCTGTGGCACCGATTTACATGCTTATAAAGGAACACAACCCTATTTTAATTATCCTCGAATTTTGGGACATGAAATAGCAGGTATCATCAAAGATCATAATGGTTCCATTTTATGTAACAATGAAGATCAAGTAAGTATACTTCCCTATTTTAACTGCGGTCATTGTATTGCATGTAAAAATGGTAGGGAGAACTGTTGTGTAGATTTAAAGGTTTTTGGAGTTCATATAGATGGAGGGATGTGTGAATACATTGTGGTGCCCGAACAAAGTATAGTGAAAGAGGCAAAACTAAATTTAGATGCCTTAGCTATGATTGAACCTTTTAGTATTGGTGCACATGGAATGCGCAAAGCGGAAATAAAAAAGAATGAGCATGTATTAATCATTGGGGCTGGCGCCATTGGCTTAGGTGCAATGGAATATGCCAGCATTAATGGCGCCAATGTGATTGCAATGGAAATGGATAACACTCGACTTAATTTTGCAAGAAATAAATTAAATATAAAACATACTATTAATCCTTTAGAAGAAAATGGGTTTGATAAATTAAAATCTATCACACAAAATGAAATGCCTACGGTTGTTGTAGATGCAACTGGAAATCAAAAAGCCATCAATAATGGGCTACAATACCTTGCCCATGGTGGAAAATATATTTTAATAGGTTTACAAAAAGGGGAACTTATATTTAGTCATCCAGAATTCCATAAAAGAGAAACTACATTAATGAGTAGTAGGAATGCCAATAGATTAGATTTTGAATGGGTGATTGAACATATGAAAAATGGACAAATTAAGCCTGAGCACTATATTTCACATAGATATCAATTCAAGGATTTAAAAAATGTATTTGCATCTTTCTATGAACCAGGGGCAAACATTATAAAAATAATGATCGAATTTGATTAGCGCATACCAGGTATTACTTTACGACCCATGGGGATATTATAGCCGAAACTTAATATAAATTCTAAGGTTCCAAAATTTTGACGCGCATTACCTTGATATACATTTAAATTATAGTATGCTGCATAGTCTAATTTTCCAGCAAATTCTAAATATAATTTTTTATAAAAAGTACTTCTTAAAGCATACTCCACTCCTGTATTCCAGCCTCCAAATTGAAACTTACTATCATTCGCTTTCCCAAATAAGAAATTTTCTACATGTGGTATTAATGGGCCAATCCCAAACTTACCAAGTCCGTCAAAAAGAATGTGTTTACCTGATAAACTTTTAAATCTATTTCTTTTAACAATATTAAATAATAAAAAATTAGCTCCATTATTTAAATAATAATAATTCCTTGCTGTTCCAACTCCTTGTTCACTGAAAATAAAACTTGAATCAATCGCTGAACCATTATACGTTCCAACCATACGAACAGTGTTATTATTCTTGATTAAAGCCTTAGTATGATCAAAATTTATTTCAAATGCCCAATCTTTATTCTTGTCAAAAAAATAACCAAAACGGTAATTGTATTGCGGAATTGTTAAGGGTGTTTTTAAAAGTCCTTTATTCCATCCAGGATTATCAACCAACACGGTATTTTTAAAAACAAAATTGTTGTTTAAGGCTGGTTGATTAATATAAATATTAGAATTAGTATAGTAGGCCTTATTGTACCCCCATGAAAAATAAAATTCCCCTTCCCTTTCTGTTTTTTGTGCAAAGCTTACAATAATTTGTAGGGTAAATAAAGTAAACAACAATCCCTTTTTCATAAGCTTTAAATTACTATTTCTATTCAACATTCATTTTTTCAAAGATAACCAAAACAATAATAATTCCTTCAATATATAGGTATTAAAATGTTATTAATGCAATAGTTAGAGCGGTTATACCTCAAAGTCATGAGGAATGTCATTTTTATTTCTGACATCTTAAGATGCCTGATTTTGCTTTCTGGTCTAATGAATTTTTGAAAGCTGTATTTTTCATTTCCATACAATTTTTGTAAAAGCTAATGGCATTGGTAAAATCTTTTCTTTCTTCAAAAATTAAAGCAATTTGTAATGCTGATCTGGCCGCAAAATATTGTTTTGAATTTTTCCCTTTTGCAATGGTCGACTTATAAAATTTTATGGCTTGCTCTTTATCTCCCATTAAATCATTAATTCTAGCTAATCGATAAGAAAATTCAGTCTTATCATCCTCTGTTTTAAAATCAAGGGTGGTTTTATCTGCTAACACTTTTAAAGCTTGTAGTTGAAACCCTCCATCACTTAAAATTCGTGACTTTAATAATAATAGGTTAGGCCAAGCATTTGACTTTGCATTTTGATAGGCTAATTTATCTGCTTCTGTTATCAAACTTCCATGTTTCAAAACTTCTTCCCGATACTCATAAGATTTTTTTATATCATTTTTTAAATAAGCAATTAAACTTAATTTATCATAAGTGTCTTTTACATAAAAATTTCCTTTAAATGTATTTATAAATTGAGTAAACTCTTTTTCTGCATTGTCTAATTTCATTTCATTAAAGTAGATATGTCCAATTTCATAATTCCAAAATGGCATCGACAAATAAGCCTCCCCTTGTTCTATATTAGTTGCAATTTCTAATGCCTTAAGGGGTTGCTGATGATTTAAATACAAATTCGTAGCCATATAAGCATGAATGTGGTTTCTTTTAAAATCATAATTAGTATGCTCAATAAAATCAAAAGCTTTTTTGGTATTGCCTTCAAAATTCATCACTAAATATGGATAAAGTAACAAGGCTTCATTCATGGCCATTTTAGAATATTCGTCTTTACTATTAATTGTAGCCAAAACCAATTCATTGCCTTTCGTAATACTTCCATTAAATCCAAAAATATTTAACATCCATTGATAATTGGTAGGCACTGCTCCAATTATGGTAGTCAACAAACCAAAATACACATCATTAGGATTAAATTTTGGATAGAGTTCCTTATTGTCTTTAAAATAAATATAGGCTTTGCGAAAATCGAATACCGCTTCTATATTTTTATCTAATTTAATAGCCAGTATCGCTTTATGAAAATGCATTAAACCCAAACTATATAAATAATAGGGAGTGGCTTTGGGTCCTGACTTGATTAAATCTATCCGCTTTTGAAATCGTGGAAAAAAAACAGCATACTCTGTAGCATTTTCATTAAAAAACAATTGATACAAATCGGCTTCACTTTCTAATAAAGAATAAAAAAGATTATTAGTATGGTTGTTTAATTCTTTTTCTATCACCTTTCTAGCCTCGGGAATTCTTAATGAATTGATAGATTCATATGTTTTTTGCACTTTGTCATTCCATAAATAGTATGGTTGTGTAACCCCTTTTAAAGAAGCTAAAATCAATAAAAATAAAATCCCCTTTTTCATGGTTGTAAAAGTAAAGCTTATCGCATTAAAATGAACTAAGGGTTTTGAAAGGTTAGCCTTTTGTCAAATATTAGTTGAATTTTAAACTAAAATCCTTAATTTACTAGCCTTACAATTATTAATATATTAAAAACTAATTAAATGAATAATTCAAATAAAACCAACAAGGCATCTTCTCGTCGTCAATTTTTATACCAAGGCTCATTGGCTTCCATGGGATTACTTCTAATGGGTAAAAATGGTTTGGCGGCTAACCCTTTTGGAATTTTAAATAGTAAACCTAATTCACTCATTAATGGGGTACAAATTGGAGCCATTACTTATTCATTTAGAAGTATGCCCGGTAGTGCAGCACAATTATTACAATATTGTATAGACTGTAATATTAGTGCGATTGAATTAATGGGAGATGCCATTGAAGAATATGCAGGGGCTCCTAAAAACCCTATCCAATGGGTGCCAGGTAAAAGAATTGAATTTACAGATGCATTGAAAGCTCAAATAAAAGAATATCAAGCTCAATTGACTACTTGGAGAACAACTGTTTCCATGGATAAGTTCAAAGAGATTAGAAAAATGTACAATAATGCTGGAGTAAGTATTTATGCGTTCAAGCCAAATGCATTAAACCCTAACAATACTGATGGAGAAATTGAATATGCATTAAAGGCAGCTAAAACTTTAGGTGCTAAATCAGTAACCATTGAATTGCCAATTGATACTGCACATTCTAAGCGCTTAGGCGATTTGGGACAAAAACATGGCATTTACATCGGATACCATGCACATACCCAAGCTACGGATACAGCATGGGATATTGCTTTAGCACAATCCCCATTCAATTCAATGAATTTAGATTGTGGGCATTACATTGCAGCAGGGGGGGCCAATACAAAAGAAACTTTATTGGCTTTAATTGAAGCCAAGCATGATCGCATTACAAGCATGCATATTAAGGATAGACGCAATAAAAAAAATGGCGAAAAAAATATGCCATGGGGCGAAGGCGATACGCCACTAAAAGAAGTTTTGACTTTATTGAAAAATAAAAAGTATAAAATTCCTGCCTCCATTGAATTAGAATATGATATTCCTGCTAATTCCGATGCAGTAAAAGAAACAAAGAAATGTTTTGAATATGCTAAACAAATTTTGGAAAACTAAATTTATCACTATGAGTAAGAAAATAGCAGATAATACTTTTGTACATCACGTATTCTTTTATTTAAAAAATCCGGATTCAAAAGCAGATCAAATAAAATTTTTTGAAGGAATTGATTTGCTATCAAGCATTTCTACTATTCGTCAATTTCATGTGGGCGTTCCCGCCACCACCAATAGAGAAGTAATTGTGCAAAATTATACTTATTCTTGGCTTTGTTTTTTCGATTCAGCTGAAGACGAAGCAATTTATCAATCCGATCCCATTCATGATAAATTTAGAGATCATTATGGGCACTTATGGGAAAAAGTAGTTATTTACGACTCAACCACCAGTACACCGGTAATCCAGTAGCCATAAGGGTTAAGCCCCAAATGGCTTGATAGGGTTGATTGATGATCGTCATTACAAATAAGGCCACGCAAAAGAGAAAAAATATAGCGGGTACAAATGGGTATCCAATAACTTTATATTTTCTTTCCATTTCGGGATGTTTTATTCTTAAAATAATCACCCCTAAAGCAGTGCTTCCATAAAATATAAAGGAAGCAAAAACAAGCATATCGGTCAATTGGTCAAAGGTTCCAGAAAACACCAAAGCGATGGCCCAAAATGCTTGAATAAATAAAGCTACATCGGGGGTATTATATTTTGGATGCACCGATGCAGCTTTATAAAAAAACATTTTATCTCTAGCCATTGCGTACATAATTCTAGAAGACATTAATATACTGCTATTGGCTGAATTTAAAGTAGTTACTACTATTAAACCCGCTACTAATATCATGCCTATATGTCCACTAATTCTTCCTGCTACTTCTACAGCTGCAATTTTATTAGGGGTTGCATTTAATTGTATAAAATAATCGATAGGCATGACAGTTACAAAAACAATATTTAATGCAACATAAGTGGCTATTACCAATAAAGTGCCTAAACCCAATGCCAAAGGAAGATTGCGTTTTGGATTATTTATTTCTTCTCCTATATAGGCTATATTATTCCAGCCTTCATATCCCCAAAAAGCGCCTAAACTTGCCACGAATAAAGCTTTCATTAAATTCCACCCATTAAGGGAAGGGGCCGATGCTAACTGACTGTGTTGGGTTAAATTTTGAATATTGACCGAACTGGAACTAAAGCCAACTACAATAAATACCACAATGCCGGCCAACATTAAATAAGTTAAGAAGCTGCTTAGTTTGGCTGCAAATTCAACTCCTCTATAATTAAGTAAGGTTAACAAAATAATTAAAATAGAAGCTACTATTTTAATCGATAAATTTTGGAAAAGGGCGATGCCTAAAAAACTTGCATCGGATGAATAACTTGGAAATGGAAATAAACTATTTAATGATTGCGAAAAAATATAGGCCAGTGCTGCTATGGCAGCAGTTTTAATAATGGTAAAACTTGACCAACCATAAATAAAGGAGAAAAAGCGTCCATATATTTTTTGAAAATAAAAATACTCTCCGCCCGAATTAGGAAACATACTTACCATTTCTGCTGTTGAAAGGGCTCCGGCTAAACTTATAATACCCGCCAAAACCCAACACAGTATGACTAATAAGGGAGAACCTAATTCATGCGCCATAGGCGCAATTTTTTTAAAAACCCCTGAACCTATAATTACACTTACTACTAAAAAAGTAGCCACTTTTAATCCAATTTTAGGTTTTAATACTTCCATACATTAAGGTAGTGTTTTTGAAATAAACTGTTTTAAAGTTTTGTGACTCCAAAACCTGGTAAAGGATTGATATGCATATAACCATCTACCAGCTCAAACCCTCCCGTTACCAAATCTTCTGCTAAATCAAAACTACCATCCAGATCTATGTATTTAGTATTAGCGCAACAATACGCTGCATGCAATGCAGCTGTTATACTTAATATACTTTCATCATTACAACCCCAAAATAAATTTATTTGCGCTTGCTTTGCGATGGTGGCAATTTCCATCGCACCCATGATGCCACCACATTTCATCAATTTAATATTATATACACCAAAGGGTTTACTCGTGGCATATTCTAAGGCAGCCTTCGGATCTTTTAAAGATTCATCCCCCATTAAAATGGGTCGATAGGCAGGATCTACCTTTAATAATTCTAATTCTTTTCCTACAGGTAAAGGTTGTTCAATTAAATCGATATCGACTTTTTTGGTAGCATTAATAAATTGATTCAACTGGGCCAATGTGTAGCCTTGATTAGGATCTACCCTTATTTTAAATCGAGTAGCATACAACTCATGTAGTTTTATTATTTTTTCAATGTCTTCTTCTACATTCAATCCCAGTTTAACTTTCAAAATTTTAAAGCCCAATTGTAAATACCCTGCTGCATCTTCTAAAGTTTCTTGCACATTTTTTATCCCTATAGTTATAGAAGTAGGAAGTGCTTTTATTTTTTGGCCATAAAAATCAGCAACAGCTATTCCAATGAATTTCCCAAATGCATCGTGTAGCGCAATATCAATAGCAGCTTGGGTCCCAGGTAAATGATCGAAATGAAGTCTTGCTTCATAAATGATTTGTTGAAAGTGTCGAATGTCTCTGCCCACAAATTTTTGAACAAATTCGGTTTGTAAATTAATGGCTGTTTGGTCAGTAGTTTCGCCTACTACTTCTCCTGCAGGACTTCCTGTGCCATACCCTATCATACCATTGGCTAATTCCACTTCGAAAAAAGCTAAAGTGACATCCGAAAAGGTACTATAAGCAATGGTGTATGGCTTGGTTAAAGCCATTTTCTGTACATACGATTTTACGCCAACTATTTTCATTTAATAATTTATTTTTAAAAATTAATTATTTGCTCAACTGCTTTAAGGTAGGTATAATTTTGTCTACGCCCTCTTGAATAGGTAATAATACTGGAATTTTTAATTTTTGCTCATACTCCTTTTGATAAGCAAAGGCTTCCTCATTCGTGCAATCCTCGGTATGTATGCCCACAGCAATCACTTTGGATCCTAATTTTTCAATAATCTCAATTTCAGATTCAACACTTGGAATACGGCCCCACTTTTCATCATGGTCAAAATATTTTCGTTTGGGCGCAAATAATAATATTACATTTTTTGCATTCCCTGAAATTAGTAATTCAATACCGCATGGACCACTAGGATTTCTTAAAGAAGATTGTCCTTCTAAAAATATATAATCTGGCTTTTCTTCCTTCCAACTAGTAACTATTGCATTTTCTAGTTCGCCTGAAACAAAATCGTTTAAGGTGGAATCAAAAATAAAACCATACTTACCTCCTTGCAACCAACCCGTTTGGCCCGTATAAATCATTTGCGCTTTCATACCACTGGCCTCGCATGCCTGTCTTAACATTCTAGCAGTGGTTCTTTTACCCATAGCACAATCCAT
>CANHOY010000036.1 GCA_947462495.1 Bacteroidota bacterium | reverse complement strand
GGGTCTGGGTTAGTAAAGTTACTTCCGTTTCCTAGCACAAAACGCCAGATAACATAACCTGCTAAAATACATAAGATAGGTGCTAAAGTTGCAACAAGATTTCCGCTCTTTTGAGGCTGTGCTGCATTCTTTGAAGCAGCAGCTGTTGCAGTTGATTTAATCTCAGCCATGATTCAATTGATTTTTGGTTTTAAATAAAAATTTTTTAAAGAAATTGTCCTCTTCGCAATTGGTAAGATTATTTAAAATCTTTTTACAATAGTTTCTAAGGGCTTACAAAATAAGTAATTTATTGGTTGAAACAAATTTCAACCCATAAATTTATTTAAAAATAATACTAAAACTAACTGGTGTTTGCGTGACTGAAACTGGGCGTTCCTATTGAATTAATTAATTCAATCATCTTTAAATGAAAAAAAGGCCTACCGAAAACCCAATTTTGTGTTCATTTTTAAGAAAATAAGCCCTAAAAAGCTAAAATGGTTATTAAAAAGGACCTAAATGGCTTCTAGAACTGAAGGAGAAATAGCTTATTCGTACCTAAGGGCGTCTATTGGATTTAAAGCCGATGCTTTCATGGCTGGATAGATACCTGCCGCCAAACCCACCACAGAGCAAATGACGATTCCTATTACCACCCACATCCAGGGTACGACAAAGCCTGTGTGTAAAACCAAGCTAAAAATATTGCCTACCAAGACCCCTAAAATGATGCCAAATACGGCACCTAATATGCTTATTAAAATACTCTCAAATAAAAATTGACGACGCACATCTTTCTTTTTTCCACCAATGGCTTTAATTAATCCTACTTCTCTTGTTCTTTCACTCACTGCCACCAACATAATATTCATGAGACCTATCGCCGCCCCAATTAATGTAATCATACCTATAGCTCCTGCAGCGCCACTAATCCCTGCTAAAAAGCCAATAAACATATCTGCAAACTTGTCACTTTTATCAATCACAAAATTATCGGTTTCTGAAGGAATCAATCTTCGTGCTTTTCTCATTTGTTCGGTAGCTTCATCAATAGCAGGTTCTAATTCGGTAACGTTATTCACCATCACCCCAATTGAATAGGAAGAACTGCCCTGATATTGTCTTACATTTTTTAAAGAAGAAATTACGACATCATCTTGTCGTAACATGGCACTTGATCCCTTTGATTTCAATAAACCTATTACACGATAGGGCTTGCCTTGTAATAAAATAACTTTATCCAAACACTTTTCAGGTTTACCTGGAAATAATTTAGCAGCCACGTTAGATCCAATCACACAAACATTCCTACCACTATTGATGTCTACATTATTAAGATTGCGGCCATGCGTTAATGAATAACCATTTACAGCAAGATAGTTTTCATCTCCTCCCATTAAAGAAATTTGTGGATTGGTTTTTCTATTCTTATAATGCAATTCATTATTCCCATTCTTTCTTATAGAAATACTTGCAGCAGAACGACTAAATCCAAAATGCTCTTTAAAATAATCGGCTTCCTCAATTTTAATAATCTTATCTAAGTTGGATTTTTTTTCTCTTTGCCCTTTTTTGGATTTGCCAAACTCATCTCCATTATTAGGGCCTCCAAATCTTGCATTCATTTCTTTGTATCGAATAACAAAGGCATTTGCTCCCATAAAAGAGAAGTTCTCTTTTAAACTTTGATTCATGGCTGAAATGGCTGTTATAATACCAATTAGCGCCATAATACCAAATGCAATAATGGCAACTGTAATTCCAGTCCTTAATTTATTGCCCTTCACGGTGCGCCAAGCCAAAACAAAAGAATCCTGAATCGTCATTGTACGAGTTTATAAAAATAAAGGTAAGACAGATTCAACTAAGCACATAGCTTTATTGCTAGTATATGAAGAACGGCTAAAAGTAGAGATAATTGAGCAATAAATTAGGGAAAACGCCTAGGACGAGCAGTAATATGGCCAATGTCAAAAGCTGATACTTGTATTGACTGGGCAATGGATTAATCGCTGGCTCCCCTGTAGTAAAATACATTGCTTGTATAATTTTAAAATAGTAATAAATACTAATTGCTGCAAATACCACAGCTACGAGCACCAACCAAAGTCCAGCACCCGCCTTTAATAAGGCACTGAGCATGTAATATTTTGCAAAAAATCCGCCAGTTAAAGGAATCCCTGCTAAAGAAAAGAGAAACACCGTAGTGGTAAATGCCAATAAAGGGTGTGCTTTACCTAGCCCATTAAATGCTTCAAAACTATTTTCTTTCATTTTTACCAACACGGCAAAAATACCAATGGTGGCAATAGAATAAACAACGGCATATAATAATGTAGATTCATAGTTTATATCAGATTTGCCATATAAAGCAAATAACATAAAACCAGCTTGTGCAATGCTTGAATAAGCCAACATTCTTTTTACACTTCTTTGAAATACCGCTATAATATTACCTACCAATAAGGTGGAAAGAATTACAAAAGTTAATAGTAGTGTCCAGGAGTAACCCAATGCTTTATGTTGACTATTAAAGACATTGATAAATGCAATAAATCCAGCAGCCTTAGCAATAGTAGCCATAAAAGAAGTGAACACGGTTGGAGCACCATCATACACATCGGGGGTCCAAAAATGAAAGGGCGCTGCTGACACTTTAAAATTCATCGCAGCAAATAAAAGAATTAAGCCCGTTGACAATAAAATTTGTTCTTGTGCGATTCCAGTACTTATACTTACAACTGGCGCAGTTAAATGAAAACTTCCTGTAGCACCATAAATAAAGGTGATGCCCAATAATAAAATACCTGTTGAAAAAGAACCCATTAAAAAATATTTCAAGGCCGCCTCATTGCTAAACATATTTTTTTTGTCGGCTCCAGTTAATATATATAAAGGAATAGACAAAATCTCTATGCCTAAAAATAACATTAATAAATTATCAAATGATGTCAAAATACTGATACCACATAAAATGAAAAAGAATAAACTGTAAAAATCGGCCGATGAGCTAGTTATTTTAGCAATCTCCTCCCCATTGATCCAAACATAAATAAAAGTGAGCACAAATAATAAGGTATTGGCATACAAACCAAAGAAATTGTATTTTAACATGCCTTTGGTATCAAAGTCAACAACATACCAACCATTCGACTGCGCTAAATTGGCAATGATTAAAATAAACAACCCTATTAAAGCAATATTTTTTTGTACTTGTTGGCTTTTAATACCCCAAGAACAAAACATCATAATCACGCCCAATAAAGTAGAAACTATAATTGCATTCATTACTAATTCATTTAATTATTTTACAAACAATTCTTGTAAGGTATCGGCCGTTAGTGAAAATAAAGGTTGAGGGTATACGCCTGTTGCGAATACTATGATTAATAAAATTATTAATACCACTTGCGCTCCTTTATTTGGACTTTGCATGGTATTTATTTTTTCGCTTATTGCTCCATACGCTACTTTTTGCACCAAATTTAATGTGTATATAGCAGCCAATATCACACTTACTCCCGCGCATGCTGCCATCCAAGGATTAAATTGGAACAATCCAGTAAACATTAAAAATTCTCCTACAAAAGAATTGGTTAAAGGCAATGCAATATTAGCCAGCGCAAACCCTACCAATAAAATGGCCAGAGTAGGTTGTTTTTTTGCAAGCCCCCCCATTTGTTGCATTGATCTTGTTCCTGTTTGTTGTTCGATGATATCAGCAACCATCCATAATCCCAATACATTAATACCATGGGAGAATAATTGTATCAATGCCCCCTGAATAGCTATTTGAGTATGCGTGAATAGGGCCGCATTCATTAAACCAATATGCGCAATGGAAGAGTAAGCAATTAATCTTTTAATATCGTCTTGACGAATGGCAATAAAAGAAGCATATAAAATACCGATGACAGATAAAAGAACCACTACATGGGTATGTGCCATAAATGCAGCTGGGAACAAAGGCATCAACCATCTAAGAATTCCATACAAACCCATTTTAACCATCACCGCACTCATGACCATGGTTACCGCCGTAGGTGATTGTTCATAGGCATCGGGCTGCCAAGTATGTAAAGGGAAAATAGGCATCTTAATAGCGAAAGCAATAAAAAATAACGCAAAAGCTGTGACTTGCTCACCACCACTTAAGTTAGCATGAATAAAAGAATTGATCAAAAAACTATGATCGGACGTATGTGCATTTAAAAATAAAATGCCCGCTAACATAAATAAAGAACCTAGAAAAGTATAAATGAAAAATTTAAAGGTAATGGCAATTCTTTTTTCTCCACCCCATATAGAACATAAAAAATAAATAGGAATTAAAGCCAACTCCCAAAAGAAATAAAATAATAATGCATCCCCTGCTAAGAAAACTCCCATTAAACCTGCTTGTGCAAAAAGCAGCAGCGATAAGAAAACATTTCTATTTTTATATTCGTTATTGGCTGTAGTCAATAAAATGGCAGGAAAACTGATGGCAGTGAGTAATATTAAAATCTTAGATAAACCGTCGGCATGTAAAATAAATCTAGTATTTAAATTGGGCAACCAGGCAATATTAAAATCGGCAGTTGGAGTAATCAGCATTAGCAGTGCCACTAGTAATGAAAGGCCGCTAAATAAAATTGCAACCCATTGCGCTGTCTTATTATTTTTAATAAATAAAAGTAATAGCGCAGCCAAAATGGGAATGAACAAAAATGAAACTAACATCATGGTTGCTTAATTAATTTTTAGTTAATTTATTAAAAAAATGTAAAATAGAAATATCATTAAACCAAATCATAAAAAGTAAAATAATGCCCGCTACCATAAACAAAATATAATACCCTACTTGTCCATTTTGAATGAGTCTTACTTTTCTAGCACTGTATTGAACCAATTTGCCGGTTCCATTGACAGCCCCGTCTATTACTTGCTTTTCAATTATATTTTTTAAAAAGCCTGCAAAACGATTTAATGGTTGTACAATTACTTCATTGTACAATTCGTCGATATGCCATTTATGATAGAAAAATTTTCCAAGGGCAGTTAAAGGTTCCTCATCTGTTTTCTTTTTATAAATTGAAATCGCTAATAATAAAGCAATAAATGCAATACTTACCGATACAGCCATTAAAGTCCACTCTAATGAATGAGACAATCCTAATTCAACAGGTTCCCCAACAATAGGTATAAGATTATGTGACAACCAATGATGTCCCCCCATCATTTCAGGAATACCTATCGCACCCGCCAATGCACTAGCTATAGCCAATAGTATCAATGGCAAAGTCATGGCTTGGGGTGATTCGTGTAAATGGTTTTCCTGATCGGGTGTGCCTCTAAAATTTCCTAAGAAAGTAGTGGTATACAATCGGAACATATAAAAAGCAGTCATGGCAGCACCAATAACGCCCAACACCCAATAAATTGGACTCTTTGCAAAAGCTGCAGCTAAAATTTCATCTTTAGAAAAGAAACCACTAAATGGTGGCACCCCTGCAATGGCGATACAACCAATTAAAAAGGTAATATGTGTAATAGGCAACTTTGATTTTAATCCGCCCATTTTTCTAATATCTTGTTCATGGTGCATAGCATGTATCACCGATCCCGCGCCTAAGAATAATAAGGCTTTGAAAAAAGCATGGGTAATCACATGAAAAACAGCGCCAGAATAAGCACCTACCCCCAAACCTAAAAACATATAACCCAATTGACTTACGGTAGAATAAGCCAATACCTTTTTAATATCGTTTTGTTTTATAGCAATGGTAGCAGCTAATAAAGCAGTACTAATTCCAATGATTGCAATGATGTTTTGTGTTAATTCACTATGGCTATATAAAATATTACTTCTTGTAATCATGTATATTCCAGCAGTAACCATGGTAGCAGCATGAATCAAAGCAGATACGGGAGTAGGGCCCGCCATGGCATCAGGTAACCAAGTAAATAAAGGTATTTGTGCACTCTTTCCCATCGCACCTACAAATAATAGTAAGGCAATTCCTGTAATATCGGTACTAGATAATTTTGCCAAGCTATCCGCAGTTAAAACTTCACTATAATTAACTGTGCCTAATTTAACAATGAGCCAAAAAATAGCCAATAAAAATCCGAGATCGCCAATGCGATTCATGATAAAAGCTTTTTTCGCAGCATAATTATAATTGCCATTGGTAAACCAGTACCCTATTAATAAGTAAGAGCACAATCCTACACCCTCCCAGCCAATAAACATGATTACATAATTATCTCCTAAGACCAAAATTAACATGGAGAATATAAATAAATTCAAATAAGAAAAATAGCGAGCATAATGCGGAGCTGTTTCCTCTTTCATATAAGCAGTGGAATACAAATGTATCAATGAACCCACCCCTGTAATCACCAATAAAAAAAGACTAGATAAGGCATCTACTTTAAAATCAAAAGGAATTTTAACGGTGGCAGTATTGATAAAGTCAAAATAATGAACTGTTACCGCGCCATGATTTTGTACTTGTATAAAAGCAAAAATACTAGCGATAAAGGAAGCAACAATATAACCAGTTGCTTTGTATGCAATTACCTTTTTACTCCAATAATTACGACCCAACCCGTTGAATAAAAATCCAGCAAAGGGCCAAAGAATGATGAATGCGATGATTATTTTCATAAAAGTAATTGCCTTAGTTCTTTAATCTATTTAAGAAATTGATGTCTATAGAATGTGTATTGCGGTACATCATTACTATAATTGCCAAGCCAATACTTACTTCCGCAGCCGCTACGACCATAATAAAAAATACAAAAATTTGTGCGTCTATGCCAGCTGTAGCGCTTGCTCCATTTTGCAAGGCTAATCCATTATACATTTTAGAAAAGGCAACCAATAATAAGTTTACTGCATTCAACATTAATTCGATGCACATAAATACGATTATTGCATTACGACGAGTTAATACCCCTACCACCCCAATACTAAAAAGGGCTAAGCAAAAAAAGATATAATATTGTATAGGCATACTTTCGAATTTTTATTTTTTTCCAATGAGTACCGCTCCTACCATGGCGCTTAAAAACAACACACTACTTATTTCAAAGGGAACTACATAATCGTTAAATAATGCTTTTCCTAATGGGTGTATCAATCCAATTGTTCCTTCTTTTAATGGTACTGTTTTCCCTACCAATGGCATAGCTTGTTTTACCAAGGAAATAAACAAGGTTAAAAAACTTCCTCCAGCAATTACTCCTGTAAACTTTACAAATAATTGCTTTTGCGGTTCGCTGTCCTTTTTTACATTAATCAACATGATTACAAATAAAAACAAGACCATGATGGCACCCGCATACACGATGATGTTTACGATGGCTAAAAATTGCGCATTCAATAATATATAATGCCCCGAAATAGCAAAAAATACAAGTATCAGCCACAAAACACTATGTATCGGATTTTTACTAATCAGCACCATGATGGCACAGACCAATGCAAAAGCAGATAAAGCATAAAATATAATTTCTAATACATTCATAATTATTAAGCTTCTACTCCTTTTGCCTTTGCCAACGCATTAGCGTCAGTTAAGGTATTGGGAATTAATAAATCGTTCTTGTCATAAATAAACCCCTTGCGCGTATAATTGGCTGGTGCAAATGTTTCACTTAAATAAATAGCGTCTTTTGGACAAGCCTCTTCACACAAACCACAAAAAATACAACGCAACATGTTGATTTCATATTTAGCGGCATACTTCTCTTCTTTGTATAAATGCTCTTCCCCTTCCAATCTTTCTGCTGCTTCCATCGTAATTGCTTCTGCAGGACAAGCCACTGCACATAAACCACAAGCCGTACAATTTTCACGTCCCTCCTCATCTCTATTTAAAACATGTAGCCCCCTAAACACCGGGCTAAATTCCCTTTTCTGTTCTGGGTACCTTACCGTTGGCTGCTTTTTAAACATGTGACTAAAAGTGATCATCATGCCTTTAATAATATTGATCAAATACATACGCTCCCAAAAAGTCATGGGGCTACGATTTACTGCGATTGATTTATTGGTTAATGCTTGCATGTTTTATTCGTACAGTTTTAAAAATTATAATTTTGATAAGATTAAAGCACCGGTTAACAACATATTGAATAAGGCCAATGGGATCATTTTTTTCCATCCCAAATTCATCAATTGATCATACCTAAAACGAGGAATGGTCCAGCGAATCCACATAAATAAAAACACAAATAATACTATTTTTATTAGTAAGGTACCTAACCCAATCATGGCCGCTATATTAGGCGCCACGGTTGATTCGTCAAAGAAAGGTAAATCATAGCCACCAAAATACATCGAAGCCATAATCGCGCTACTCATGATCATGTTGACATATTCTGCAAATAAGTAAAATCCTAATTTCATAGAGGAATATTCCTGATGGTAGCCAAAATTTAATTCATTCTCCGCTTCAGGCAAATCAAAGGGGGTACGATTACATTCTGCCATCGCACAAATAAAGAAAATTACAAACCCCAAAGGTTGATACACAATATTCCACCAATGTCCAGCTGTCTGATCTTCCACAATAGTTTTCAAACTTAAAGTACCTGTGGTCATTAATAATGCAATTAGCGCTAAACCCATTGCAATTTCATAGCTAATGGCTTGTGAAGCTGCACGGAGTGCAGACATTAAAGAAAATTTATTATTAGAAGCCCAGCCTCCAATCATAATACCATACACCCCCATACTTACCACTGCAAATATGTATAAGATACCAATGTTTACATCGGCTACTTGCAATGCGATGGTGCGTCCAAATAAATGCAGGTCTGTGCTCCATGGTATCACTGCACAAGTCATTAAACTTGCCGTCATAGCCAATCCTGGACCAATGATGAACAACCACCTACTTGATGCATCTGGAATAATTTCTTCCTTCATGATTAATTTTAAGCCATCTGCTAAAGGTTGCAATAAACCAAATGGACCTGCCCTATTGGGACCTGGTCGATCTTGTAAAATAGCTGCCACTTTTCTTTCTCCAAAAGTGGTATATAAAGTAATTAATAAAGTGGTAAGCACAATAATCACAATCAAAATTAATTTTTCAATAATAAAGGCCCAATCAAATGCTAGCAGTGTCATACTTTATTTATTAGGCTTATTAATATTATTGTTAAAAGTAGTTCCGTGGGAAGGACCTTCTATTTCGCTTAAATGAATACTGGTCTGATTCACTTCGCTTTCGGTATGTATGTCCATTAATAAATGAGGTGCTCTTCCATCATTTACTGCCTTAAAAGTTTCTGTTGGCAGGGTCGTGCCAATATTTCCAGCATAATGCCCTTGCGCAATTACAGATTGTCTGCTTATTGCACGTGGCCCTTCTATCACCCAATCATTGGTATGCTTTTTATCAAATCGACAAGTATTGCAAATCCATCCTGGTTTTCCATCTGGTGTATCTTCAATTTCGCCCCACTCATCTTTGCGCGCAGTAACTCTAAATACTTCGTCTCCTCTATTCCATAAAGTTACTCGTCCCGAACAAGTAGGACAATCACGATGTGCATCCATGGGTTTTAAAAACCAAACTCTATTTTTAAAACGAAATGTTTTATCTGTTAATGCTCCTACAGGACATACATCAATTACATTGCCTATAAATTCATTGTCCAAACTTTTTTCAATATGTGTTGCAATTTCTGCATGATCCCCTCTATCTAAAATACCATGTTCTCTTTTATTCGTTAATTGATCGGCTGTAAATACACAACGGTAACATAATATGCAACGGGTCATATGCAATTGAATATGCTTTCCTAAATCATGTTTTTTAAAAGTACGTCTCTGAAATTCATACCTCGTGCTTGCCTTTCCATGATCAAAACTTAAGTCTTGTAAATGACATTCCCCCGCCTGATCACATATAGGGCAATCCAATGGATGATTCAATAATAAAAATTCAACGACGCCTGCTCTGGCATCAATTACTTTTTCACTAGTAATGTTTTTCACTTCCATTCCATCCATCACCGTCGTTCTACAAGAAGCCACCAACTTTGGCATAGGTCGAGGATCTTTTTCAGAACCTTTTGATACTTCAACTAAACAAGTGCGACACTTTCCACCACTTCCTTTTAACTTACTATAATAACACATCGCTGGCGGTGCCACCGTGCCACCAATTTGTCGCGCGGCTTGCAATATCGTAGTACCCGCTGGTACTTCAATGGTAATGTTGTCTACTGTTACTTTAAATAATGTTTGTTCACTCATAGTTTTACGCAATGTTATGCAGGCACATGGATAGGGTCTGCATAGTGTTGTAAACCAAAATTACTTGTTTGTGATAGTTCTCTGTTATTAATATGCCATTCAAATTCATCACGGAAATGTCTAATCGCTGCCGCTACTGGCCAAGCTGCTGCATCTCCTAATGGACAAATGGTATTGCCTTCAATTTTTCTTTGAATGTCCCATAATAAATCGATATCGCTTATTTCTCCTTTTCCTAATTCTATTTTTTGTATTATTTTTTCCATCCAGCCTGTTCCTTCTCTGCATGGCGAGCATTGTCCACAACTTTCGTGTCTGTAAAAACGCGCTAAGGTTAAAGTATTTTTTACAATACATTGATCTTCATCTAAAACAATAAAACCGCCCGAACCCATCATAGAACCTGTTGCAAAACCGCCATCACTTAAACTTTCATAGTTCATATAACGTGTTTCACCTTTGGCTGTTTTTAATAATAAGTTGGCAGGTAAGATAGGTACTGAAGATCCTCCTGGGATACAAGCCTTTAATTTTTTTCCATTGGCAATACCACCGCAATATTCATCACTGTAAATAAAATCTTCCACAGAAATGGTCATATCAATTTCATACACGCCAGGTTTATTTATATTTCCGCAAGCAGAAATTAATTTTGTTCCTGTAGAACGCCCCACTCCAATTTTCGCATATTCTTCACCACCCATTTTAATAATGGGTACAATGGCTGCTAAAGTTTCTACATTGTTTACTACTGTTGGACGCATCCAAACTCCTTGTATAGCTGGGAAAGGTGGTTTGATACGTGGGTTTCCTCTTTTCCCTTCTAAAGATTC
>CANHOY010000035.1 GCA_947462495.1 Bacteroidota bacterium | reverse complement strand
CAAGCAGATGGACAAATGAAAACAGGACGTGACATTGCCATTGCTACTTTATTGGGCGCTGAAGAATGGGGTGTTGCTACTGCAGCTTTAATAGTAGAAGGTTGTATCATGATGCGTAAGTGTCATATGAATACTTGTCCTGTGGGTGTTGCCACACAAGACCCTGAATTACGCAAACGTTTTTCAGGGGATCCCGATCATGTTGTACACTTTTTTGAGTTCATCACACAAGAGCTACGTGAAATTATGGCGGAACTAGGTTACCGAACCATCAATGAGATGGTGGGACAAGTAGATGCCTTAACCATGCGTGAAAACATCACCCATTGGAAATACAAAAATTTAGATTTAAGTGACGTATTGTATAAAGAGCCTGCTGAACCAGGTGTAGGCTTGTATCAAACAGAAACTCAGGATCACTTAATGAGCGATGTGTTGGATTGGAAATTATTAGCTGCCGCTAAGCCAGCTATTGATAGCAAACAAAAAGTAAGCGCTCATTTTGAAATTAAAAATACCGACCGGACTACTGGCACAATAGTTTCTAATGAAATAACTAAGGTATATAAAGCAGAAGGCTTACCAGAAGATACCCTTCATTTTAAATTTAATGGAACGGCGGGTCAAAGCTTTGGCGCTTTTAATACCAAAGGAGTTACTTTGGAATTAGAAGGTGATGCCAACGATTATTTTGGCAAAGGATTAAGTGGCGCCCAATTAATTGTGTATCCCGATAAAAAAGCAAGCTTCGTTCCTGAAGAAAATATCATCATTGGTAATGTAGCTTTTTACGGCGCAACAAGTGGTTTTGCATTCATTAGAGGAAAAGCTGGTGAAAGATTTGCTGTTAGAAATTCTGGCGCAACGGTAGTAGTAGAAGGTATTGGAGATCATGGTTGCGAATACATGACAGGTGGTATCGCAGTTATCTTAGGTGCGACAGGTAGAAATTTCGCAGCGGGCATGAGTGGTGGTATTGCCTATGTATATGATGTACAAAATAATTTTGAATTGATGTGCAATAAAGAAATGGTCGAATTGGAATCAACAGATAAGGAAGACCAACTTTTATTACAAAAATTAATTCAACAACATTTCGATAAAACAGGCAGCGCAGTAGCAAAGTTTATATTGGCCGATTTTGACAATCAATTGAAACATATTGTCAAAGTATTCCCAAGCGATTATAAAAAGGCATTACAAAAACAAAAAGCAAAATTGACGGCTACTAAATAATTTATAACTACTTTTTTTGAATAAAGCATATGGGCAAACCAACTGGATTTAAAGAATTTACTAGAGAACTTCCTTCCAAATTATTGGTGAAGGATAGAAAAAAGAACTATAAAGAGTTTGTCTCTTTATTGCCTGAACAAAAATTAAATGAACAATCGGCCCGTTGCATGAATTGCGGTGTCCCCTTTTGCCATAGCGGTTGTCCCTTAGGAAATATTATTCCAGAATTCAATGATGCAGTCTATCGCAAAGAATGGAAAGACGCTTACGAAATTTTAATATCTACCAATAATTTCCCCGAATTTACTGGTAGAATATGTCCAGCCCCTTGTGAGAGTGCCTGTGTATTAGGCATTAATCAGCCAGCTGTTACCATTGAAGAAATTGAAAAACATATTATTGAAATTGCTTTTGAAAAAGGTTTTGTAACACCGCGTAAACCCAATCTAAGAACAGGCAAAAAAGTAGCAGTAATTGGATCTGGTCCTGCAGGCTTAGCCACTGCTGCACAATTAAATTATGCGGGGCACGAAGTAACGGTTTATGAAAGAGATCCCAAACCAGGAGGTTTATTACGTTTTGGTATCCCCGACTTTAAATTAGAAAAAACAGTAGTAGAACGACGCATTAAAGTTTTAGAAGAGGAAGGCGTTAAATTTATATGCAATGCTTATGTAGGTGTAAATATAAGAGTCAACGATATCATGCGCGATTATCAGGCAGTAGTGCTAGCAGGTGGTTCCACTATTCCAAGAGACTTAACTATTCCAGGACGTGATTTAAAAGGAGTTCATTATGCAATGGAATTCTTAAAACAACAAAATAAAAGAGTTAGTGAAATTGCTATAGAAGAAGCAGAAATAATGGCCACTAAAAAAAATGTGGTTGTCATTGGTGGCGGAGATACGGGGAGTGATTGTGTTGGAACTTCCAATAGACATTTAGCTAAATCTGTAACTCAATTTGAATTACTACCTAAGCCTCCAGAAAGCAGAGCCAATTATATGCCTTGGCCAACCTACCCTATGTTATTGAAAACAACAACCTCTCATGAAGAAGGTGCAGAAAGAATATGGGGTGTTGCTACAAAAGCATTTATTGGTGATGAAAAAGGAAATTTAAAAGCTTTACAAATAGTTGACCTAGAATGGACCAATGCCAACGATGGAAGGCCAAGCAAGTTTACCGAAAAAGCTGGTAGCGAAAAAGAAATTCCTTGTGAATTAGCTTTATTAGCTATGGGATTTTTACATGCTGAACCCACTGGCCTTTTGGATGAATTAGGTGTTGAACTAGATGAGCGCGGAAACGTAAAAGCGACAGAACAAGCTTATCAAACCAATATTGCCAAAGTATTTACAGCTGGTGATATGCGCAGAGGTCAATCACTTGTGGTTTGGGCCATTAGCGAAGGCAGAGAGTGTGCTCGTAAAGTAGATATCTATTTAACAGGCTCATCATTGTTAGAATCTAAGGACAGCAGTTTATTTTTTAAGCAGGGTTAATTCAAATATTTATTCTTAAGGGCTAATTTTTTGAATGATTCATCCTAATTATTCAACTTTTTTTCCACAGTCATCTTCATCTTTAATTAGTTAACATTGTCTAATATCCAATACCATTAAGGATTTAGCCTAATTTTTTCGTTTTTCACATTATATTATAAAAATTTATATATACATATTATATCAATATTTATATATTATTTATGTATTTTTAGGCAATAATAGATACATTATTTTATTTTATAATACAAAACAATTAATCCATGAAAAATCAAGTAGTACAAAAATTCGCACCTTTTATTCTTTTGCTAATTGTTGCCATTCTAGCATTATTTGTTCCTCAGCTACCTAGTTTTCAGGGAGACGCAACCACTTACAGTGGGGCAGATATATCTTGGATTTTAGTAGCTACGGCATTAGTCTTTATTATGACACCAGGTTTAGCCTTCTTCTACGGAGGTATGGTTCATCGAAAAAACATTATCTCAACGATGATCAAGAGCATGGTATCCGCTGGTATCGTATCCGTAATCTGGATTACCTTTGGCTATAGTTTAAGCTTTGGCGAAAGCATCAACGGAATTATTGGCAATCCAATGACTCATTTATTCTTTAAAGGGGTTGTCAATGGCGCACCCACTCTACAAGGTGGTGCAGCTATGACCATCCCCTTATTACTATTTGCACTTTTCCAATTAATGTTCGCCATTATCACACCAGGTCTTGTTGTTGGTGCGGTGGCAGAACGTATTAAGTTTACTTCTTACATTTTATTTATTGTATTATTTATCATCTTAGTATATGCGCCATTGGCTCATTGGTCTTGGCATCCTAATGGCTTTTTATTAAAAATGGGGGCACTCGATTTTGCTGGTGGAACAGTGGTTCATATTAGTGCAGGTTGCGCAGCTTTGGCTGGAGCCATTGTTTTAAAATCCCGCCGCTCTAAATTAGAACAACAAGAAATTCCTCCCGCAAATATCCCATATGTATTAATTGGTACTGGATTACTTTGGTTTGGTTGGTTTGGCTTTAATGCTGGTTCAGCATTAGGAGCTAATTCTTTAGCCATAAATGCATTTGCTACTACCAATACCGCTGCAGCTGCTGCTGGTTTAGCCTGGATGTTTTTTGACGTATTAAAAGGAAGAAAACCTTCTGTACTTGGTTTTTGTATTGGTGCTGTAGTGGGATTAGTAGCCATTACCCCTGCTGCAGGTTTTGTAGGTATTCCTCAAAGTATATTTATAGGAATGATAGCAGCCATTATTTCTAATGTAGCAAGTCATGTATTTAAATTGTCGAGAGTAGATGATACCCTAGATGTATTCCCTTGCCATGGAATTGGTGGAATGGTGGGCATGCTAATGACTGGAATATTTGCTTCCAAATCTGTTAATGCTGCTGGCGCTGATGGATTATTTTATGGCAATCCCGCTTTTTTCTTAACACAACTTAAAGCGATGTTGATAGTTGTATTTTATAGCTTCACCGTATCTTACTTGATCTTTAAATTCATTAGCATCATTATGCCTTTGCGTGTTACTGAGGAAGATGAAGAATTAGGATTGGATGCTACTCAACACGATGAAAAGTACGGTAGAAATCCTTTAAAGGCATAATATTTAAACGTTCTGGGAACAATATTTAGTTTCCTAAAGGCCCGAATGAAAATTCGGGCCTTTTTTATTATATTAGTGCCACATGAAAATAATACTAAAGTTCCTACAACTTATTTACTGCCTCTACTCCATTGTTTTATTTACAATACTTACCATTCTTTCTGTAACAGCCATGTTTCTTGTCTTACCCTTCGGAAAAGAAAAATTAAGTGAGCATGTGTATACTATTTGCCGCTATTGGGGAAAAGTTTTATACTTTTTTATGGGTATTCGTCATTCAGAAATTTTTGAAGCCCCTCATGATTTTAACAGCCCTCATATATTTGTAGGCAACCATAATTCTTATATGGACATTCCTTCCATCGTTCAATTGAAACATCAACCCATCAGACCTTTAGCAAAATTCGAATCTTCGAAAATTCCTATATTTGGACTCATCTATCGCAACGCGGTGGTAATGGTAGACAGGAGCGACCCTGAAAAAAGAGCACAAAGTCTTCGTAATTTGAAAGCCGCCTTAGAACAACATATTTCCATTTTCATTTTTCCGGAAGGCACTTTTAGTATGACTGAAGACTACCCATTAAAATCATTTTATAATGGGGCATTTAAATTAGCCATTGAAATGAATATTCCCATTCAACCCATTCTTTTAGTTGATTCTATTGATCGAATGCATTTTAGTAGTGCGTTTTCACTTACCCCAGGTAAACATAGAGTAGTTTATTTAGAAACCGTGCCAGTAAGTGGCTACACTTTAGACCAAATGGATGCATTAAAAGACCGTGTTTTCAAGCAAATGGATGAAGGCATGAGAAGATATAGAAAGTATCCAAAATCATAGTGTATTTTTGCACCCCATAAGATGTACGCCGAAATTATCATACCCCTAGCACTACCTAAAAATTATACATGGATGATTCCCGAATCCATGCAGTCCGAATTAATGCTGGGCATGCGCGTAGAAGTGATGCTGGGAGCCAATAAAAGATACGCGGGCATTGTTAAAAAAATTAGTACAGAAAAGCCATCCGACTTTAATCCAAAACCTATCTTATCCATCCTAGACGATCAGCCTATTCTTTATCCACCACAATTGGCTTTATGGGAATGGATGGCGCAATATTATATGTGCACGGAAGGCGAAGTAATGCAAGCGGCCATTCCTAGTCATTTAAAAATTTCTAGTGAAAGTGTTTTTATATTTAATGAAGAGCACACAAATGATGGAAAAAACTTAGGAGATGCTGAATATATTATTTGCGAAGCATTGGAAATAAAAAAAGCATTAAGCTTACTTGAAATACAAAAACTACTTGATAAAAAATCGGTCTACCCCATTATTAATAAGCTTATACAAAAAGGAATTTGTATTGTTCAAGAAAATATGAAGGATAAATATAAAATAAAAGAAGAAACTTTTATTTTATTACACCCTCACTATAGAAATGAAACAGCATTAGAGGCTTTATTAAATGAATGGACCAGGGCTCCTAAACAATTGGAACTATTGCTTGCATTTTTACACTATGAAAAAACAGAAGGCGAGGTTAGACAAAAAGAAATGCTTGAAAAATCTGGCGCTTCTAGTGCCCAATTGAAAGCTTTAATAGATAAAGGTGTACTCATTGCTGAAAAAAGAAAAAAGGATCGATTCCAAACCGACCCTTCCTTAGGTAATCAAGATTTTCATTCCTTATCTGAAAATCAGTTAGCTGCCTTTAATTCCATCCAAAAGCAATTAGCAACCCACCCTGTTCATTTATTACATGGTATAACAGGTAGTGGTAAAACACAAATTTACGTTGCTCTAATTAAAGAAGTCATCCAACAAAATAAACAAGCATTATACTTATTACCTGAAATTGCGTTGACTGCTCAAATGATTCGACGCCTAAAACAATATTTCGGAGGTAGTATTGCCATCTATCATTCCAAATTTAATCCGAACGAACGGGTAGAAATATGGAATAAGGTTAAAACAGGTGAAATAAAAATTGTATTAGGGGCTAGGTCGGCCTTATTCTTGCCTTATAAAAATTTGTCCCTTATTATTATTGATGAAGAACACGACCCATCCTATAAACAACAGGAGCCAGCCCCCAGGTACCAGGCTAGAGATACCGCCATCTATTACGCTAGTCAAATAAACGCAAAAGTTGTAGTAGGTTCGGCCACGCCTTCTGTCGAAACCTATTTCAACGCCCTGTCTAAAAAATACGGTTACACCTATTTAAGCGAGCGCTTTAACCAAGGTGCACTTCCAACCATTCAATTAATTGACACTAAAAAACAGCCAACAGGAACGGCTATTTTAACTCCGGAATTATTGGCTTCCATCAAAAAAACCATTGACAATAAAAAGCAAGTGATCCTATTTCAAAATAGACGCGGTTACGCCCCCTATTTAATTTGTGAAACCTGCGGATGGATTCCTCATTGCGAACATTGCGATGTTACACTTACCTATCACAAAGCAAAAAATGTATTGTCCTGCCATTACTGCGGTGCTAGTTATCCTATCGTGACCACTTGCAAAGCTTGTGGCAAACAACATTTTAAACAGAAAAGCTTTGGTACAGAACAAATTGAAGAAAAATTAAACCAAAGTTTGCCAGGGATCATTGTTGCTAGAATGGACTTAGACAATGTGAAAGGGAAAAATGAACATGACCAATTGATTCAACAATTTGAACAAAAACAAATTGATATTTTAGTAGGTACACAAATGGTCGTAAAAGGATTGGACTTCGAAAATGTTGACCTAGTAGGTATTGTGGATGCAGATAGCTTACTTAATTTTAATCATTACAGAGTCAATGAACGAGCTTTTCAAATGATGGAACAAGTAAGTGGTAGAGCAGGTAGAACCAATGACCAAGGAAAAGTAATGATACAAGTAAGCCAAACGCAACATCCTATTGTACAATTGGTGCAAAAACATGATTATTTTGGATTTTATGAGTTTGAAATTCAAAATAGAAAACACTTTGCCTACCCCCCTTTTAGTAGATTAGTGAGTTTATTGTTTAAGCATAAAGAAAATAATATTGCGGAAGAAGCCATTAATCACTTTTTCCAATCTCTGGGCCCCGCTATCCAAAAAACAGTGCTAGGCCCTGCTCAACCTATCGTTAATCGGGTAAGAAATAAATACATTTGGGAGCTAGCTGTAAAAATTTCTAAGCAGCCTGAATCCTTGCAAATGGCTAAAAAACAATTATTACATTATATTCGCTTATTACAAGTTCACCCTAGATATAAATCTGTCCAAATTGTAATTGACATTGACCCAAATTAAACCTATGACGGTACAGGAAAATATTTCACTTAAGCAGTATACTACTTTCGGGTGTAATGAAATTGCTCGCTACTTTACAAGCATTCCATCTCAGGATGCATTATTGGAAGCGATCACCTGGTGCAAAGAAAAACAAATTCCATATTTTATTTTAGGTACAGGAAGTAATGTCTTATTCACAAAGCCATTTGAAGGCTTAATTATTAAAATGGAAGTCATAGGAATTAAAAAAACAAATGAAACAGCTACTGATGTTTTTTTAAGTGTCGGCGCTGGTGAAAATTGGCACCATTTTGTAAGCTACTGCGTTCAAAAAGGTTGGGGTGGTATTGAAAATTTAAGTTTAATCCCTGGCACCGTTGGTGCAAGCCCCATTCAAAATATTGGAGCCTATGGTGTTGAAGTAGAAGAATCCATTGAATCGGTCACTGCTTTAGATACCCAATCTAATCAATGGATTACTTTAAGTAATAGCCAATGCGCTTTTGGGTATAGAAATAGCCTTTTTAAAAAAGAAAAAAATAGATATTTAATTACAACTGTTCAGTTTGTTTTAAAAAAACAACCTCAATTAAGAACCGATTACGGAAGTATCAAAGAAATATTACATGAAAAGAATATTAAAAACCCAAGCTTAGCTAATTTATCCAATGCAATTGTACAAATTAGAACTTCCAAATTACCCGACCCTGCTAAATTAGGAAACGCTGGAAGCTTTTTCAAAAACCCTAGTGTAAGTAAAACGAATTTTGAAATATTAAAAACAAATTTTCCCGAATTGATTGCCTATCCAATTTCTGATGATACGTATAAATTAGCAGCTGGTTGGCTAATAGAAAATTGTGGTTGGAAAGGAGTTAGAAAAGGAAATGTAGGTTGTTATGATAAACAATCTTTAGTGATTGTAAATTATGGCCAAGCAACTGGTAAAGAAATTTATGATTTCTCTGAAGAAATTATACAATCAGTATTTACAAAATTTAATGTTGTATTAGAACGGGAAGTAAATATTCTATAAATTAATATAAAACAATCACATCGGTTCTGCGGTTTTTTGCTCTTCCTTGAACTGTTTTATTATCTCCAATCGGCCTTGTATCCGCATATCCAGCAGTGTTTAACCTTTTAATGGCTATCCCTTTTTTAATTAAATAAGCACTTACAGTCAATGCCCTTTGTTCAGATAGTTTCTGATTGATCTTTAAGGAACCTGTATTATCGGTATGTCCACCTATTGCCAATGAAATATTAGGATAGGTATTCATCACAAGCGCTATAGAATCCAATCCTGCAAGCAATTGCTTGCTTAATAATGTTTTTCCAGAAGCAAATATAAGATTGGAAGTAAAACGATCAATTAGTGGTTGAATATTGGAACACCCATGATTTCCCATTATGCCAGCAACGGTTGGACAATTGTCTTCCTCATCATTGATTCCGTCTTTATCCGTATCTGGTATAGGGCAACCCTGATAACGATCTAACCCTTTTTCCTTAATACATTTATCTTGCTCATCATCGATGCCATCCTTGTCTGTATCCGGGATTGGGCAACCATGGTACTTCAATGGACCTAAATCGACTGGGCATTGGTCGTTTTCGTCATTCACCCCATCATCATCAGAATCTGGCACAGGGCAACCATGGTATTTAACTAAACCTGATTGATTAGGACAATCATCTGCATCGCCTGATACACCATCATCGTCCTCGTCAGCAGTAACAGGAGCTGATGGCAACATGACAGGCTTTTTATCTTTTAACTTTAAAGGATAAGTATAGCTGATAGAATGAGCAAAATGCATTTTAGTCAATGGAGAAAGTTCCGCACGATAGGTGCTTGAAATATTGATAAAAGAGCCTTGCTTGGACTTTAATTGAACACCTCCTCCAAAAGGAACATAAGCCGTATAATAAGCACCATGATCCGTTGCAAAACCGATACCTCCGGTTAAATAGGGAACCACTTTTTTATCATCTGTTCGAAATTTATAATTCAAATTGACATCAACAGCAAAATAGTATTGATTGGTTTTGGCTTGAGGTATTAATTTTGAAACATAAAAGGGATACTTTAAAGAAGCTACATCTAGATTCATCATCCAATCTAATTTCGTATTCACCCCCTTAAAAAATTGCAAACCAAAAAAAGGCACTGTTTTACTTAAATTATCGGTAAGGTTGGTTTTTTTAAAATCTAATACCCCCACTTTAAAACCAATTGAGGGCGCTTTAGTACTTGCCGTATCTTGCGCATAACCTAACATAAAAAAAGTAAAAGCCGATAGTAACAAAATTGCCTTTTTCATATGCTTAGCGAATGTTTAATTGAATTCAAAATTAAGCTAAATCCTTGAAATTCTAAGGGCGTTTTGGATTGGACTTGGAATAGCCAATACCATCCACGACCACTCGCTCTATACCTATTGACTTTATTTTTAACCTTTTAGAAGCGGCCTGACTTAAATCTATAATTCTTCCCTTTCTTAACATATTGGGATGCATTCGATCATTGACTCTCACCAGCACCGACCTCCCATTACGTAAATTAGTTACCCTTACAATACTATTTAACTTATAAATATTACTGGCTGCGGTATACTTTCGATTTAAAAAAATCTCTCCTGTAGCCGTTAAGGTGCTGTCTAAGTTTGCACTATAAAAACTTGCTATTCCAGTCACATGATTTATTTCTATTTTAATACGATGAGTATCTATTTTTTTTTGATACTTTAAAATATAATGGCTGTCCAATAAATTTTCCGAGGCTAAATTATTATTTAGATACAAATGTTGAGCAAAAGAAAAAAATGGGAATAACAGGACCCCTAAAAAGATGCTTTTAAAAGCCATTGTTTTTGATTTAGGAAATAGATTCTACGTTTACTACACTATCTACATTTAAAGCACCATAAATATGTGGAAATAATTCATCTAAATCATGAGCTAATTCAAATAAAACAGGTCTTAGTACTTTTTCTTTTTCAATTTTAAGTTGAACCAATCCTTTTTGACCTTTATAAAAACGTTCTAATACCCCTGGTATTTGTTTTTCGATAGAGCAATGTATAAATCCATCTTGCTCGTAATTCATTGGCGTGTACTCGTTATTAGCTTTTGCTGCTTCCCACTCTTTCAAAGTGGTTATATGGTATATGTATTCGCTTTCCATAACTAATTATTTTTTAATAATTCTTGGAATTTTTTGATCAATTAACATTAAATCTGCTAACACTATTGCGGTAACCGCCTCTAACACCACTGGTACTCTTAAGGCAATGCATAAATCGTGTCTTCCTTTTACAGAAAATGGCTCTTGTTCATTGGTTTCCCAATTCAAAGTGGTTTGTTCTTTAGGGGTGGAAGAAGTGGGCTTCACAGCAATTCTAAATACTAAATCATTCCCGTTGGTATAACCACCTACCACACCACCTGCATGATTGGTTTTAGTTTTACCAGTAGCATCAATGATGGCATCATTGTGTTGTATTCCAAACATACTAGCTGCAGCAAATCCAGTACCAAACTCAATAGCTCTTATAGCTGGTATCGAAAATACAGCATGACTTATTAATGATTCAACAGAATTAAAAAAATGCTCCCCTAATCCGATAGGCAACCCCTTTACTACACATTCTACAATACCTCCCACACTATCTTTAGCCTCAATAGCTTTTTGCAACCCTCTTTCTAAATCGGTTTCGCCTCCAATACTCACTATACTCGATTTAACTTCTATGCCTTTTAAAATACGTTTTGCAACAACGCCTGCTCCTACTAATGCAGCTGTCAATCTTCCACTAAAATGCCCGCCTCCTCTGTAATCTTCGAAGCCTGCAAATTTATGATGGGCTGTAAAATCAGCATGACCTGGTCTTGGCACCGCTCTTTGCTTTTCATAATCTCCACTTCTCGTATTGTT
>CANHOY010000034.1 GCA_947462495.1 Bacteroidota bacterium | reverse complement strand
CCTGGTGCTTGTGCTACAACAAAATGATGTCCAGGAAAATGGATGGCTACACTTAACATGATGGGTAGCTTTTTTTCAATCTCTTGTTTTCTACTTCCTGGTAATAAGGCAATGATGGGCTCGTCTTTTAAATGAGGCAAAGGGTGTGGTAAATTCATTTGAGCGGCCAATACTTCCATTAATGGATGGCCTATATAATCTACATCCCAATCCCAACGATCTTTAAAATATTTTTTTTCAAAAGGTAAAATACATAATAGTTTATCAATGCTTGCGCGCATCGCGGGTACTCTATTTTCTTTCCATGCCCATACTTGTGGGGCAATAAAATAAATCACTTTTAAGTTCTGTTGCTTGGCCCATTTGGCAATCCTTAAATTAAAACCAGGGTAGTCGATACAAATTAACACATCAGGCGCAAAAGCTTGAATGTCTTTTTTGCAAAATCGAATATTCTTAAAAATGGTCGGTAAGTTAAAAAGCACTTCTACTAAACCCATAAAAGCTAAGTCCCTATAATGTTTGACTAAATGGCCTCCAGCTGCTTGCATTAAATCTCCACCCCAACATTGCACAACAGCCTCGTTGTCCATATTGGTTAAGGCTTTGATTAAATTAGAACCGTGCAAATCTCCGCTGGCTTCTCCAGCAATTATATAATATCTCATTTATAAATACCATTTACACGCAATGGCAATGACTGCGTAGATACATGTTGTAAAAAAGATGCCCTTTGCTGTTTTGTCTTTTTGTTTTTGAAAGAAGATAGTAAGTACCACTCCGTTGATAAGAAGAGAGATACTTATCATTGCTGATAAAATAGATTTTTGACGATTCAGCAAGTCTACAAATTCTTCTAAAGAAAAGGCGCCAAATTTCCATTCATAGAAAATAAAAAATCCTAAAAAAGGCATCAACAAGCCCACCAACACCCCTGCAATATAATTATCTGTTCGCATCAATTTTATTAATTCAATATGATTGTGATTAGTTATGGGGACTTACCATTTCCATTTTTTACTTAATTTTTCTTTAATAACATGATTGGTCAAGTCAAATTGAACAGGCACCACACTCACATAATTATTTTTTAAAGCCCAAACATCAGTGTCTTTGGATTTATCAAAATTGACAAACTCGCCAGTGAGCCAATAATATTTTTTTCCATGTGGGTCGATTCTTTCTACAAATTTTTCATCGTATTTAGCATAAGACTGTTTGCATATTTTTATGCCTTTGATTAAATCGGTGGCCACTTTTGGAATGTTCACATTTAAACAAAGGTGTTTATCCAAGTTTTTATCTGCCAATAATTTTTTTACGATGATGCGTGCATAGTGTTGAGCCGCTGTAAAGTCGGCATCAATACTTAAATCTAAAAGGCTAAATCCAATGCTAGGGATGCTTTCAATAGAAGCTTCTAGAGCAGCTGACATAGTTCCTGAGTAAATTACATTGATAGAGTGATTGGCGCCATGGTTGATGCCACTTAAACAAATAGAGGGCTTGCGGTGAAGTACCTTATCCACGGCTAATTTGACACAGTCTACTGGGGTACCACTACAGGTATAAGCTTCCACCCCGTCAACAATATGTGCTTTTTGTAGTCTTAAATGTTGTCCTAATGTAATAGCATGTCCCATACCACTTTGAGGCTTGTCTGGGGCCACTACAACTACTTTGCCTAGGTCTTTGACTGCTTCTACTAATGCTTTGATGCCAGGGGCACTAATGCTGTCATCATTCGTAATTAAAATCACTGGTTTTTCTACTTTCATCTTTGCCATAATGCAAGTTACCAAGATAGGACCTCGCAACAAAATAAAGAAAATGCTAAAAATATTTGATAATACTAAATTATTTAGTATATTGCACTAAAATCATTAGTTATGTCATACGCAGGAAAAAATTTAAAGTACATCAGAAAGCAGCGCGAATGGACACAAGAAGAGATGGCCAATCAGCTTCAAATTAAACGTTCCTTAGTGGGTGCTTATGAAGAAGAACGAGCCGAGCCTCGCTTGGAAGTAATGGAAACCATTTGTGCAAAATTCTCCATTAGTTTGGAGGAATTCCTATTTCAGGATTTAGCCCTTTTGAGTGCACAAGAAGGGGAATCAAATACCGGTTCTGGAAATAGTTATATGGAGCGTCGAAGAGCGCTAAAATCAGACAAGACCATTTCACTTTCGTCCATGGTTACTTTTGTACCAGTGAAGGCAGCAGCAGGTTATTTAGCTGGTTATGCCGATCCTGAATTCTTGGACGAACTAAATACTTTTACTTTACCTATGTTGGCACCAGGCGATTACCGTGCTTTTGAGATTATTGGAGACAGCATGTTGCCAACCCCAAGTGGCAGTGTTATAGTGGGAGAGAAAGTGGGTAGCTTTAAAGAGGTAAAAAACAGCAATACCTATATCGTTGTTTCTAATGCGGACGGGGTAGTATATAAGCGTATTATTACGAACGACGACCGTACAAAAGAGGGAAGTGAGCAGAATGAGAATAAGCTTACTTTATTAAGTGACAACCCTTTATACGAGCCATATCAAGTAAACGCCACCGATATTGTAGAGATATGGAAAGCTGTTTATATCATACATAAAGCAGGGGCTCAACCTATGTGGAATGTGGATCAATTGGCAGGGGTAGTGAACAATTTACAAGATCAGATAACTAGTTTAAAGAAAAAGTTGAACTAACTTATTTTAAGTGCTTGAATATCAATTTATTGATATTATTTATTTGTATAAAATAAAGCACTTATTCTATTCCCACTCAATGGTAGCTGGAGGCTTGCTGCTGATATCGTAAACGACCCTGTTAATACCACGAACTTCGTTAATAATGGCATTGCTTACATGAGCCAAGAACTCGTAAGGTAAGTGAGCCCAGTCTGCAGTCATTCCATCCACCGAAGTAACTGCTCTAAGCGCGATCGTAAATTCATAAGTACGTTCATCACCCATTACACCTACACTTTTTACAGGTAGTAAAATGGTACCGGCTTGCCATACTTTAGTATACAAATCGAACTCTTTTAATGCATTCATATAAATATGATCGGCTGCTTGTAAGAGCGCAACTTTTTCAGGAGTAATGTCTCCCAATATTCGAATGGCCAGTCCTGGTCCTGGGAAAGGGTGTCTATTAATTAAGTTGGGTGAAATACCCAATTCTAAGCCTACTTTTCTAACCTCGTCTTTAAATAAATAGCGAAGGGGCTCCACTAGTTTAAGGTGCATCGTATCGGGTAAGCCTCCCACATTGTGGTGTGATTTGATGGTTTGAGAAGGGCCATGGACACTTACGCTTTCAATTACATCTGGATAAATTGTTCCTTGACCTAAGAACTTAGCTTCCAATACTTTAGATGCTTCTATTTGAAATACATCTATAAATAGTTTTCCTATTATTTTTCGCTTCTCTTCTGGTTCAGACTTACCAGCTAAAGCGTCATAGAACATGTTTTTAGCATCTATGCCTTTTACATTTAATCCTATGGACTTATAGATATCTAATACGTCTTGGAATTCATTTTTACGCAACACCCCATTGTCTACAAATATGCCATGAAGTCGATCTCCAATTGCTCTATGAATTAAGGTAGCGGCTACGGTACTATCCACGCCTCCACTTAAGGCCATAATCACATGACTGTCTCCAATTTGAGCTTTTAGCTTGTCCACCGTTTCTTGAACAAAGGAGGAGGGGGTCCAATTTTGATGGCAGCCACAAATCACCACAAGAAAGTTCTGAATCAATTTTTTCCCTTCTGAGGAATGATATACTTCGGGGTGAAATTGAAATCCATGCAATGGATTCCCTGTGCCTTCTTTTTTTCTAAAGGCAGCTACTGGGATACTTTCGGTATCGGCCAATAGTTCAAAGTCATCTGGAAGTTGAGTAATGGAATCACTATGGCTCATCCAAACCTGGCTATTATTAGGAATGTTTTTAAAGATAACGTCGTCCTTTTGAATGCGTAATTGGGCACGACCGTATTCTCTTTTATTTGATTTTTCTACCTTGCCCCCAAAGTTTTTAGCACTTAATTGGGCACCATAACAAATCGTCAATACGGGTAGCTTATCTAGAATGGCTTTAATGTCAACATTGGGCGCATCTGCTTCATTCACACTGGCAGGGGAGCCGCTTAAAATGACTCCTTTTAAGGTAGCATCAAACTCTATATTACTATTAAAGGGCTTAATCTCACAATACACATTGGCTTCTCTCACTGCACGTGCAATTAGCTGTGTATACTGGCTTCCAAAGTCGAGGATAAGTATCTTTTCAGTCATGGCGCGAAGATACATAAAAAAAATCCCGCCCCGAGTACTCGGGGCGGGATGGGTATAATTGATTAATTATTCTTAATTATCGAGAAAATGCTTACTAAGCAGTTGCTTTAGCTGCAACGTGCTTGGCCAATTTGCTCTTTAAATTAGCTGCTTTGTTTTTGTGGATAATGCCACGTTTTGCTAATTTGTCAATTTGAGAGATGATATTAGGTAACTTTTCGTTGTACGTTTTTTGATCGTCTACCACTTTTAATTCACGAATAGCGTTACGGGTAGTTTTACCATAATAACGATTGCTATCGCGACGTTTAGTTGCTTGTCTAATATCTTTTTTAGTAGCCGAGTGATTTGCCATGTATTATTTAATTTTCAGGAGGGCAAAGGTAAGGTACTTAAACAAATATTTAAAATTAAAAATGAAAAAAAACCAAAATCTATATAATATATTGATTATCAATTAATTATATATAATTCACTAGTACTTCGGAACCAGCTATCCAGCTAGTCATTTTTACAGTAAAAAATAGGGGTCTATTAAGCCATTAAGCAGATATTTGCAGGCCAAGTTTTTTCCAAAAAATGGACTTCCTTGCCTATGTACCATATTACACATCAAAATATTGCCAATAAATTAATTGCCGAATACCAGGGTCCAACGCCTTTGGCTTTGTATTTAAAAAAATATTTTGCTGCCAATAAAAAGCATGGAAGTAAGGATCGAAAAAGCATAAGCGCTTTGTGTTATGATCATTTTAGAAACCTAAGTGCTCAGTTTCCATTACAAACGCTTATCTCTACAATCATTGAAATAGAAAAGTTTAAGCAATCTCATTTACAACAACCTTCATTATTTATTCGCATAAGACCTGGTAAAAAAGAAATCGTGGAGCAGGCTTTAAATAATGCATCTGTTGTTTTTGAAATAATAAAGGAGGATACTTTTTCTTTGGCCAATACCACTTCTTTGCAAAAAGTCATTCAATTAAATAAAGACGCAGTCATACAGGATTTAAATTCTCAAGCATTGGCTAGTTTGTTACAATTAATTCCAATAACAGAAAAGCCTTTGGTAGTTTGGGACGCTTGTGCAGCAAGTGGTGGGAAGTCAATTTTAATTAAGGATTATATACCTAATGCACAATTGCATGTTTCTGATATTCGTGAAAATATTTTATATAATTGTGAGAAGCGTTTAAAAGAAGCAGGTATTCATGCAGCTTCTTTGCAAGTGGTGGATATTACTTTGCCATTCGATATAAAAAAACAATTTGATTTTATTTTTGCCGATCTGCCTTGTTCGGGCAGTGGTACTTGGGGACGTACGCCAGAAAATTTAGTTGGGTTTACTGAACAAAAATTAGAAAGCTTTACGACACTACAGTCAAAAATGCTTTATCATTTAACGCCTGCTTTAAAAGTAGGAGGGTATTTATTGGCAGCCACTTGCTCCGTGTATAAGAATGAAAACGAAGACCAAATTCAAACATTAATGGCTACAAATAAGTTTAAATTAATCCAACAGCAATATTTTATTGGTTATGAAAAGCAAGCAGACACGCTGTTTGGGGCATTGTTACAAAAAATTGCAGAATAATTTAATTGGCTATCGGAGCCTTGGGAATTAACAATCCACTTTGGATAATACCCCCAGCCACCACATCATCCCCTTCGTAAAATACTGCACTTTGTCCAGGCGCAATACTTTTTACATTTTCATAAAACCTGGCTTGTACTCCATTATTGGTATTAGATAAAGTGCACAATGCACCTTCGTCTTTGTATCTAATTTTCGCCATCACCTCCATCGCATCATCCACATGATCGTATTTGATCCAATTTAATTTAGCTACTAACATGTCATTTTGATCCAAATCGTTTTCGTCTCCAATGACCACTATATTTTTTATAGGGTCAATCGATACTACATAAGCAGGTTTGCCTAGTGCAATTTCTAATCCTTTTCTTTGTCCAATGGTATAGAAGGGATAACCTTTATGTTTACCTAATCTTTTTCCTTTAGTATCTAAAAACCATCCTCCATTTACTTTTTCTTCTAATCCTTCCACACGTCTTTTTAAAAATCCACGATAATCATTATCAGGTACAAAACAAATTTCATAGCTCTCACTTTTCTTAGCCAATTCGGGGTAGCCCATATCAATCGCCATTTGTTTAATGTCTTTTTTATGCATGCCTCCTAATGGTAAAATAGTTCTACTTAATAAATCTTGATCCACACCCCATAAAACATAACTCTGGTCTTTAGTACTGTCCAATCCTTTTGAAATTACATAACGGCCATTGGTATGTTGACGTACTTTTGCATAATGACCAGTCGCAATAAAATCACAACCCAATGCATCCGCTCTTTTTAATAAGGCCCTCCATTTAATATGGGTATTGCACATCACGCAGGGGTTGGGCGTGCGCCCTGCTAAATATTCTTCAACGAAGTTCTCAATTACAAAATCGCCGAACTCTTCTCTAATGTCTAAAATGAAATGTGGGAAGCCATTGTTTACTGCCGCTAGTCGGGCATCGTTAAAGGAGTCTATATTGCAACATCCTGTTTCTTTTCCGTTGGCATTGCTGGTGGCATAATCCCAGGTTTTCATGGTGATGCCTATTACTTCGTAGCCTTCGTTGTGTAGCATTAAAGCGGCTACAGTGCTATCGATACCGCCGCTCATAGCGACTAAAACCTTTCCTTTCTTACTCATAGTGTTTGGCCAGTTAAAAGTTGGCTTACCACAAAAGTAATTCATCCTATCCTAATTCGTAGATTGTTCATAAAATGGGTAAGGGTTTTGATTTCGAAAAACGAAAAAATACTATCTTCACTTTCAAACAATGATTATATAAAACGACTAAATAACAGAAAATGATAAAGTTACAAGTAATCGGAAATTTGGGTAAAGATGCCCTAGTGAATAATGTAAATGGTAAAACAGTTATTAATTTTAATGTTGCGCACACCGAACGTTATAAAGATGCACAAGGCAATCAGAAAGATAGAACTACCTGGGTAGATTGTTCCTATTGGACAGATCGAACCGCAGTAGCTCCTTATTTAAAAAAAGGAACACAAGTGTATGTGGAAGGTACTCCAGATGTTAGATCCTATACCACTGCAGATGGAAGAAATGGTGCTTCTTTAACTTTACGTATTGTATCTGTTCAATTATTGGGTGCTAAACCTGCTGGAACAGGAGGTGGATCAACAGATGCTTCTGGAAATTCATCAGACACTAATAGCGGAAATAGTTATAGTCCAAGTACAGGCACATCCAATGGAAATGAAGATGCCCCTGTTGATGATTTACCTTTTTAGTATTGTATTAAAAAAGGGGGACTAACATTAGTTTGTCTCTAGTCTTAATTAGTACTTATTTCTTTTTTAAAATAAGGGACATTTTATGTCCTATTCTACTATTGCGTATTTACCTTTGAGCCTCGAAAAAAGAATGTTATGAAAATAATGAAGTTTGGCGGAACCAGTGTAGGCAAGCCGGAGCGCATGCATCAAGTTTCACAATTAATTACACGTGATAAGGAAGCAACTATGGTCGTATTAAGTGCTTTGAGTGGTACTACCAATGCATTAGTTGAAATAAGTAAAAGTTTAGCGTCTACTAATAAAAAAGCAGCTGTTGAAAAAGTGGAAGCGCTAGAAAAACAATACCGTTCATTTATTTTGGAATTACTTTCTGGTGAGGTACTTCGAGGAAAGGCCAATGAAATTATTACAGAACATTTTGAGTTTTTACGTATTACCCAAAAAATTTCTTTAAGTGATGCTTTAAATAAAGATATTTTAGCACAAGGTGAATTAATGAGTACCAAACTTTTTTCTTTGTATTTAGAACAAGAAAAAATTGATCATGTATTGTTACCGGCGCTGGATTTTATGCAATTAGATGCTAATGATGAACCCGATTTGGCTGTGATTGAATTAAAGTTAAAAGAAATTTTAGCTGCTTATCCTACCAAAAAATTATTTGTGACACAAGGGTATATATGTCGCAATGCCAAAGGGGAGGTAGATAATTTAAAAAGAGGAGGCAGTGATTATACGGCGTCTTTAATTGCGGCTGCAGTGAAGGCAAGTGTTTGTGAAATTTGGACAGACATTGATGGAATGCACAACAATGATCCAAGAGTAGTAGATAAAACTGTGGCTATTGAGCAATTAAGTTTTGATGAGGCTGCTGAGCTGGCTTATTTTGGAGCAAAAATTTTACACCCCACTTGTATTTGGCCAGCACAACTTGAAAATATCCCTGTTAAGTTATTAAATACCATGCAACCATCAGCTGCTGGAACAGTGATTAAAAAAGAAGCGGGTAGTGTAGGGGTGAAAGCAGTTGCTGCCAAAGACAATATCATTGCTATTAAAATTAAAAGTAGCAGAATGTTATTGGCTTATGGATTTTTAAGAAAAATATTTGAAGTATTTGAAAAATACAAGACTCCGATAGACATGATTACTACTTCAGAAGTAGCGGTATCGGTAACCATTGATACGGATGTGCACTTGGAGGAAATTTTAGCTGAGCTAAATTTAATTGCCTCAGTTGAGGTAGAAAAAGATCAAACCATTGTTTCCATTGTGGGAAATGAAATTGCTAAAACAGAGTCGGTGTTGAAAAAATTATTTGACGCCATCAACGAAGTGCCCGTCACCATGGTAAGTTATGGTGGAAGCCATCATAATATTAGTTTGTTGATCCCTAGTACTTATAAGACCAAAACTTTACAGTTAATTAATAAGGGACTTTTCAATTTATAATTTTGCTTCAATTGAAATGAATGCAGTACGTCCATCAGCAGGCAATGCGCCAGGCCCAGGATAACCAGCTGCTCGTCTAGTAAAATAAATTTTATCTAATAAATTATTGATTCCCGCTTTTATTTGTAATTTTTTATACAACTTATAAGAACCAGTTAAGTCTATTATTGAGTAAGAGGGAATGAGTCCAGTATTACCATTGGCACTTGCAGCTATGGTATTATTTGCATCACTAAATGCGGAACCAACAAAATTGAATTGTGTGGTCATTAGAAATTTTTTGTATCCATAACTGATACCCCCTCTAAAAATAGCTGTAGGTGCGTTTTCCACTCTTTTACCTTTGGTATTTGCATCTTTATGATCACTGCTATAGGTGGCATTGGTATATGCATAGGAACTAAATATAATTAAATCAGTGAATTGACTATTTGAAAAAACCCTCATTGGATTGAATTCAATATAAGATTCTATACCGTGACTACTACTAGCACCTACATTGGTAATAAGTCGGTAGTTACCATTAACAGAGGAGATGGCGCCGACCCGATTGTTATATTTTAAATAAAACCCACTAACATCAAATTGAATATAATTTTTTACTTTACCTCTATAGCCAATATCTAAATTATAGCCTTTAGCATCTTTTAGTTCAGGGTCAATCACATCTGTAGTTGGCGGTGCCTGTAAGTTTGCAAACTGAATAGGCCTATAGGCTTGTGATAAATTAGCATAGAATTCTGTACTTTTTGTAATATGGTATTCTGAACCAACTCCTGCAAGTATGAAATTTCTACTTCGAGTAATATTTTGTAAATTAATGGCTGTTCCATTAGTGTTTAAGCCATTTCTTCCTGCTGCGGAACCTTCTAGCCATTCATATCTAATACCAGGAATAAGATATAGCTTATCAGAAAATTTAAAAATATTTTCAATAAATGCAGCTGCATTAGATGATGCAAAACTTACATCTTTAGGGTAAGTCCCTGAAACAGTGATATCGTAATTTGTTCCTGTACTACCAACGCCATCGGCTAATCTATAGGTATTACCTTTATACAATCTGATACCTCCTGCAATAGTATTTTTAAATTTTCCAATGGCATAATCACTTATGATTCTGCTTTCAATACCGAAGTTTCTATATTTATCTAAATTAACCATCCTATTATTCAGTTGGTTGGTAGACGGGTTGATACTATCTTTTACAGTGATTGATTGTAAAAATCCTATGCTATTTCTATTTCCGATAGTTCCAAAAATTTTTGTATTCCATCGACTATGTTCATTTATTTCGTATTGGAGTATTATTGCCGGTGTCATCCAGGTAATATCCAACCAGTTTCTATTTCTGAAGCTTTGTTGAGCATCTTGTTTTATTTGATTATCGGTTAAGCCACCAGCTTGTTGACTTCTAATATGAGAATACATTAATTCAAAACTGAGTGAAAATTTATTTGTAAAATTATAAGTTATAGTACCGAAGCCAGATTTTGTATAAAATTGACTGTTATTTCTCCATCCTTCTCCTTTTCGCTGGTCATAAAATGAATAATAATTAATTTTTCCCTTCTTACCACCCACTGCAGTATAATTGTTAAACAACCCATTGCTTCCTATAGTTTGTTGTATCTCCAACTCGATAGGTTTATTTATTTCACTGCCATTCTTTAAAATATAGTTGATCATTCCACCAAATTGAGGGCCATATTGAAGGGCGCTTTGACCTCTAACAATTTCAATTCTTTGTATTGCTTGCATTTGAGGATTATAATAAGCTTCAGGATAACCAAACGGATCTGCAGCTATATCATATCCATTTTGTCTAACATTAAATTCCCAACTTCTATTGGGGCTTAAACCCCTTGCAGCTATGCCAATTTGAATTCCGCTTGGGTCACTTTCCCAAATATGAATTCCTGGTATTTTTGCTAATACTTGCCGCATGACGTTATTTGAAATATTCCCTTGAACATTTTCAAGTACAATTAAAGCATTCTTTTTACCAGCATAAATATTTGTACCAACAATTTCTGGTAGTTGTTGGTAATCACTTTTACTATTTCTACCTACAACAGTGATGTCTGGCAATTTTTTCCATTGTAAACTATCCTTAAATGGATCCTGTGCATTAATAGTTTGTCCTAGAATACAAATAAAAGAAATGGCGATGCTAATTTTTAGTTTCATGCGATTAGAAATGTAAAAATAGAATCATTTGTAAATGCTCATTTTTGAAATCAGGAAAAGTGATTTATGTTATACGGAAAAATAAAAAGGCCCCGATAAATCGAGGCCTTTTTATTTTATGCTTAAAATTTAAATAAATAGTAAAAAATAATTACATAAATAGTAAAAAAATCATTAGATAAATTGTTTAGATAAATAACAACGCATCTCCATAACTGAAGAAACGGTATTTATCTTTAATGGCTTTTTTATAGGCTTCCATAGCTAGCTCATAGCCTGCAAACGCGCAAGACATAATTAATAAGCTTGTTTTTGGTAAATGGAAATTAGTTACTAAACTATCTGCGATATTAAAATTATAAGGAGGGTGAATGAAATGATTCGTCCAGCCTTCTGCAGGTTTTAATAAACGTTGAGCGGTAACACTGCTTTCCATT